>NZ_JAEFCE010000149.1:0-1165 GCF_016406055.1 Vibrio sp. IB15 | reverse complement strand
CTTGAAGCTTGAGAAAGGATCTGAGACTTAGTCATCTGAGTCGTTTCTTTCGCGAAGTCGGTATCTTTAATACGGCTCTTAGATGCGTTAACGTTCTCGTTAATGTTGTCTAAGTTGCTGATTGCGTGGTCGAAACGGTTTTGGAAAGCACCCAACTCTGCACGGTGGCTATCTACGTACTTAAGTGCCGCATCGATGATTGCTACAGACTCTTGAGCACCGCCAACAGACGTTACGTCGATAGTATCAACCGTCACTTCTTTAGAAGCTTGAATGCCTAGCTCACCAGCAAGACCACCAGAGAAAGACACATCGCCGCTTACTTTATTGTTGCCCGCGAACATTTGTAGCTTGCCGTCTTCAGTTACAGACGCTTTAACAGAATCTTGCTGACCGTTGATGTATGTCGCTAGCTCTTCGATGTCGTCACCGGCTTTTGCGCTGATGTCGATTTCTTGAGCTTGACCAAAGTTATCTGTGAACGATAGTTTTAGGTCGTTTGAACCCGCTTGTACGTTCCAGTCTTTGTCTTTAGCGTTCTCAGTTTGGTAGCTCTTACCACCCATCTGAGCGTTATCAGAGCGCATATCTTTCAGGTTCAGCATTACCGCTTCGCCGTTATCTGCACCGATTTGGAATGATTGTGTACCGTAAGTACCGTTAAGTAGCTTGTTACCACCAAAAGACGTCGTTTCCGCGATACGGTTTAGCTCGTCGTTCAGTGCTGTTACTTCTTCTTGAATCGCTACGCGCTCTGCTTTTGAGTTTGAGCCGTTTGAAGATTGTAGAGAAAGATCACGCATACGTTGCAGGATGTTAGTTGTCTCGTTCATTGCACCTTCAGCAGTTTGTGCAATAGAGATACCGTCGTTCGCGTTACGAACAGCAACGTCTAGGCCGCGGCTTTGAACGTTCAAACGGTTAGAGATTTGTAGGCCCGCAGCGTCATCTTTTGCGCTGTTGATTTTAGAGCCAGAAGCTAAACGCTCCATTGATGTTTGTTGTGCGCTGTTTGCGTTGTTTAGGTAACGTTGCGCAGTCATCGCTGAAACGTTGGTATTTACATTCACTGCCATGGTGATTTCTCCAATTGATTTTCCGGTATTGCGGTTTCCGACGTCTCGGAAAACCAAGTAGTTCTCTCAAAGTTACTTTTAATAACGGC
>NZ_JAEFCE010000148.1:0-1184 GCF_016406055.1 Vibrio sp. IB15 | reverse complement strand
CTAAAGAGATAGTTGATATCGCTTGGCAAGCCCAGCAAAGGTTATGTCGTCGTTATCAACGACTACTACAAAAAGGCGTTGTTGCTTAAATCAGTTGAACCTTTACCAAGTCCTGTGATCTGATCCTTTATGGTGGTTAGAACGGTGGTGACATGGGTAAAGCGAAAAAGAAGATAACTAACTGGGCGGAATACAATAAGGCTCTGTGCAAGCGTGGCTCGGTTACGTTTTGGATAGATGATTCAGCCATAGATGCATGGCGATGTACAACCCATCATGGTAAGCGTGGTAGAGGTTTCCAGTATTCTGATACCGCGATTGAAACTGCCTTGATGATTAAGGGGATCTTCTCTCTGCCATTACGTACTCTTCAAGGCTTTATTGATTCTATCTTTGAGCTATTGGATGCTCCACTGACGTCCCCTGACTACACCTGTATCAGCAAACGTTCGAAGACAGTTCAGGTCAAATATCGCAATAAATCCAAAGGAGCTATTCGCCATATAGCCATTGACTCGACTGGTCTCAAAGTTTTTGGCGAGGGTGAATGGAAAGTGAAAAAGCACGGTGCCGAAAAACGTAGAACTTGGCGCAAACTGCACTTAGCTGTTGATGTAGAAACTCATGAGGCCATTAGTGCAGAAGTCAGTCTAGTAAGTGTTGGCGATAACGAAGTGTTGCCAACATTACTCAACCCTTTACGTAGAAAGATCCATACAGTATCTGCTGATGGAGCATATGACACAAAAAGTTGCCATGAGACCCTGAAAAATAAGGGCTGTACTCCGTTGATACCACCTCGAAAGAATGCGACTCCTTGGGAAGATGGGCATCCCAGAAATGAAGCTGTAGAGGCTCTTAAAAACGGAACAATAACGGATTGGAAATCTGAGTCAGGATACCACTATCGCTCAATATCTGAGACCGCAATGTCTCGATATAAAGGACTAACCAGCGGTAAATTGAGCTTGAGGTGTTACAACGCTCAAGTGGGTGAAATCATGGCGAATGTCAAAGCTATAAACAAAGTCATAGGACTAGGTATGCCTGTTAGAAGCTAACGATTAGTTAAATATGGCGTCGTTGAACCTCAAGCTGATTTGATCAACAACGCCCTACAAAAAGGTACACACCGAAATGTCGTTGTGGTCGCCATCGCAAGAGAGATGATCGCTTACATCTGG
>NZ_JAEFCE010000147.1:0-1215 GCF_016406055.1 Vibrio sp. IB15 | reverse complement strand
CTGCTCACAACTGCTCTTAGATAACTCGTCTGATTCATTCATAAACCTCAACTGGAGTAACCGAGTCGCGATAAAAGCCAAAACGACGCTGAGCCTTTCTAAGTTATCCTTACTTTGCATTCTCAGTTGCTCAACTTCAGTCCCTTCACTTTTCCAGACTTTATGAAAATCTTCTATCAGCCAGCGCCGCTCATAATAACTGACGATTTTGAGTGCCTCTTCCTTGCTCGTTATCGGCTCTGAAGTCAGTAAGTGCCATGCGAGCTTATTACCACTCTCTCCTTGTTCTATACATCCCACGTAGTAAAGCGGAATGTTATCGAACTCTTTCTTGTTAGCAGGAGACTTGAGTGTCACGGGGGCATATTTGATATCTAAATGAGCCTTGCGAGCTTTACGACCGCCTTTTTGCGGTATTTCGAGCACTTTCTCTCCGGCTGATAACAGGGTAGAAGCATAGCTATAAAGACGATTATCGTGCTCTTCAATACAGCGGCTTTGCATTGAGCGAACGAGGAACCTTTGTTGTTGCTCTCGCTTGTAAGTGAGGTATTCAAATAGGTCGGCTTCTCTATCGCACACAGAAATGACATCCGAAATTTTATCGCCAAGTCGCTCAGCGACATGGCGAGAGGCTTGTTCCCACTTATAACTTTCTTTCTCTTTGTATGGTCGAGTCGCATGCTGGTGCCTTTGACCTCGCTTTTCTATATCACGAGTCCAGCGCTGTTGTTCAATTAAACCAATAACAGATTGAGTGTCGGGAGCAAAAAGTAAGGTTGAGTGTACAAACATGGCGCGATGTCGATTGCCTTGATTAGAGTGCCCGAGTTCATCTCGAATGCTGCGATGGGAGTAACTGAGAGAAGTGGTGTCTTCTAAGGCAAGAAGTGTTTGTTGCTCTAATGCTTCTTGTGCGGTGACATAAAAACCCGCTTCTGCGATATCTTCTGCTTTGATTTGCTCATTACGGATGAAGCGATAAGCCCCTTCCATTTCAGCAGGGGATATAATGAGTTTCGAGACGGGTACGCCAGGCTGCTCGGCCAGTGAGGCTGCGAGAGCAACGAGTCTTTGAGTGCGTCTAGGGTCATTAAGGTGGGCTTGACCGAACTGTTTTTGTGCCCAAAGGGTTGGCTCTATATAGGTCATGATAATCATCCTTGTCATTGCTTAGATGATCAGATCATGAAACCTAAAAATAGTTCAAAAAAA
>NZ_JAEFCE010000146.1:0-1225 GCF_016406055.1 Vibrio sp. IB15 | reverse complement strand
AAGACCGCTTGGTGATCTAGGTTTTACTTATGCTAAAAAGCAGCGCAAGGTTCCGAGCGTACTTACGCCAAATGAAGTCCAACTGATACTGTCACACCTTTCTGGTGTTAATCACATCATTTTTTCTCTGTTGTATGGTTCTGGACTTAGAGTTAATGAGTGTTTGAGAATTAGAGTTCAAGATCTTGATTTACAAAACCTATCTTTAACCGTGCGAGATGGGAAAGGAAAAAAAGATCGCGTAACTTTACTTAGCCCAACGTTAATTGGTTCTCTTCAATTGCAAATTCAGAAAGCGTCAAAAATACAAGAAGAAGATATCAAACAAGGCATCGGTCCCTCGCTTCCACACGCCCTTGGTAAAAAGTGCCCGAACGCTTTTAAACAAATTGCTTGGATGTTTATCTTTCCTTCTTTAAGCATCTGTCGGCACCCACTGACTAATAAGCTTTGTCGGCATCATTTACACGATTCTGCACCAAGAAAGGCTCTCAAACGAGCGGTGCAACAGGCTAAAATCTTTAATAAACGAATAACATGCCATACCTTCCGTCATAGCTTCGCTACCGAACTGCTGCGCTCGGGGCAAGATATTCGTACAGTCCAAGAGCTATTAGGACATTCAGATGTAGCGACGACACAAATCTATACCCATGTTATTGGCGAACATTTTGCGGGTACTGTAAGCCCACTAAATAAAATCTTTATTGAAAACTATAAGGAAAACCAATGATCCTTGCCATGAACCAAACATAAGAAAAATTAGGGCTTATTTGGAACAGATACTTGAGTGGAGTAAACAATCTAAATTGCTTTGGGGCAGAGACGAGTTAGGTTGATCACCCATATAACCCTATAGGTACGTGGAAAAATCAAGTTTTCCGTCATTGCTTGACTCTCTTTTGCCGTTCTTTTTTCAGGCTAGTCTCTTGAACAATTTCGAAAAAACATAATTACTATCAGATTGGCGTCAAAGCCTTGTCCTATCAGGCTTCACCTCCTGAAAAGAGATCTTTAACCTTATACATCAGATCATTAAAAATCTGACAGAAAATACCATAGCCATTTAAAATCAGACACTTAAAAACAAAGACAAGATCCTATCAGATCGCCACTATTGCAATTTATCGAAAAAAGACGCAATTGTTGAAATTCTATTAGGCGTAATATAAGGTTCATCGCGGCTTTCCGGGGAAAGCCGCTTTTATCTTCAAGAAGAAGTAGT
>NZ_JAEFCE010000145.1:0-1226 GCF_016406055.1 Vibrio sp. IB15 | reverse complement strand
ATATCACTTACTACCGTTTTTGTTTTTAGTTCCCGCTAATCCGCGATGAACCTAATATAAGCCCTTTTCAGCTACTTTTCATATTACCCGAAGCTCTTATAGCAAAAGGCTTTATCGCGTGTTCTACGCGTTTCCTAGCCCCGTAGATTTTCACTAAATCAAAATTGCGAAAAAACCAGATCGAAAACGTCGCAGGTGGGGAGGAGGAGTGCGGATTCCGTCACCTGAGTGCTCCTTTACGTGGCGCTAGCCTGTAGCTACGCCATCGGCTTTAGATATAAGAAAAGCGCCCTTAGTGGGCGCTTGGTGATGATGAGGTATGTGTTTAGGTTACTTTGTAGCTCCCAGCTGAGCTGCCGCCTGTAACTTCCACTTGAGCGTTCTGTGTGATTTCATCCACTACCGCGTTGGCTATCGCTTCTGCCATCATGCCTGCCATAGCAAATTCGCCATCGAGCACAAAGCCCTGGGCTTTAAGCTCGGTTTCTAACTTCTGTTTCAATGACGTTTTACTTAATGCCATTAATCTTTTCCTGCATAAACGGTGGTTGATACATCGACATGCGGTTTCCCCATAAACGGGCAAATGCTCGCGCCAGTACATACGCCTTTTCCGCCATTGAATTTGATGGTGTCGGCGTCTTCGGTGATGTTCTTAGCTTTGATGGCCCTATTACCTTTGACGGTTTCAGTGTGGTTACCACCAATTTCTGCGATTCGATTTTCTAGCACTTTGATTTGTTGGGTGAGGCATTCAAGCTTGTCGGCTTGATCGGTCTTACGTTCGAAGTTGCCTTTCTGGTCGACTAACTGATATACGCCTTTGCGCTGTTGATAGCGGCTTTCGCCTTCCTTAATGCCTGGCAGTTTGAACCCAAGGGGTAGCACGCAACGAATAAAGGGCTTGTCGGGTTGGCCAAACATAAACCCGAGTTCAACAATACTGCCGATAGCCGGTGGCTCTAAACGGCCAGCATGGTCACCGAGACCAGGAACCGGAAGCGGCACGGCCTGCAGTGGTGATTTATCTTCATACTCCATACCCTTTTCATCGAGTAGCTGAACATCCACCGCGTAGTGAGGATAGAATCGGTCGGATAAATCGCCCTCTTGCGGTAGCTCTGGCAGTGCCAGGACCCTTCCCCACCGTGGCAAGTGCCATCGCCCTGTAAATTCTGGGAACAACCTAAAGATGATGCGTTTGATGGTGTTTACATCCATGTGAG
>NZ_JAEFCE010000144.1:0-1277 GCF_016406055.1 Vibrio sp. IB15 | reverse complement strand
GGGGCGTGCGACGTGAAGTCGTATGAAGCGCTGTTCACCGCTTAATGTGTGAACCATCTGTATCACCAGATGAACCTAAGGCTCTGAATAAAGTAGCGAGCCTGACAATGTAACGAAGGTTGGTTATAGACCAATCGGGATCAAAATCGTGAGAGGACGATCCTCCTGATAACCACAATCGGGTGAGTGCTAGGTAGTCAGCATGATGAACATAAGTGAATCCGCATAAGGTGCGTTATGTTATGAAACAGCGGAAGTGGTTAATACGCTGTGGCCAAAAGGCACGAGAGTCGGAAAGGGATTGCCCCATGCTCTTTCGTGATCGTCGAACTCTCCGCACTATAGCGGGCATCTACACTGACACTGCGCAACATACGGAACACGGTAAGCCCGTATCACTCCCTCTGGGAAAGCCTAAGTGGCCGATAGTGATGCGGGTAGAGGAGGTTGGAAAAAGCGAATGCTGCATTGTAACGATGCAGATACAGACTTGTGTCTGGTCACGAAAGTGAGCCCACTTCCAACTGGTCTCTCGTTGCGAGAAAGTTTGAGGAACTTTATTAAGGAAGAAAAGCAAATGATGGTTTCGAATGAGATTAGTGCATCTTCTGACAGTGCACAGTGGCAATCCATTAACTGGAAGGCCGCAGAGGCGAACGTCTTAAAGCTTCAAATGCGTATCGCAAAGGCAACTAGAGACGGTAAGCACAGCAAAGCAAAAGCATTGCAGTGGATACTGACTCACTCTTTCTCAGCAAAACTTCTTGCTGTTAAGCGAGTCTCTCAAAATAAAGGCAGTAAAACGCCAGGAATAGACGGCGTTGTCTGGAACACAGACACGCGTCGGATGAAAGCAGTAAATCAACTGAGTCGGAAAGCTTATCAAGCGAAACCACTCAAGCGTATCTACATCCCCAAAAAGAACGGTAAGCTCAGACCACTGGGTATTCCACGCATGATTGACAGAGCCCAACAAGCTCTTCATCTTCTAGCATTAGAACCTGTGTCCGAAACGCTTGCCGACCCTAATAGTTATGGTTTTAGACCAAATCGCAGCACGGCTGACGCTGTCAGTCAATGTTTCAAATGTTTGGCCCTAAAGCGATCTGCTAAATGGGTTCTTGAAGGAGATATCAAAGCTTGCTTTGATAAAATCGGGCATCAGTGGCTGATGGATAACATCGCCATCGATAAACGGATGTTGGAGCAATGGCTTAAGTCAGGCTTTGTAGACAAAGGGCTGTTTTACGACACCGACGAAGGCACGCCTCAAGGCG
>NZ_JAEFCE010000143.1:0-1286 GCF_016406055.1 Vibrio sp. IB15 | reverse complement strand
GGGAGCAGAAACTTCTACGTTTTTAATTGACAGTGGGGGTCATATCAACGCCTTGTCAAGTAGCAGCTAACCACCACTACACTCAATCCAAACCAAAATCGCCAACTGTTAGCTGTCTGCTTGAACAAATTGTTAGGCGACTTTTCGCGCTTTGATTGAATATAACAAAGGAATCTGTTGACCTTTATACAACATTTGGTATCCCAAGTTTGGTACTGACTCCAAATCATCAAAACAGTTATATGGGCTATATGGATGCTCAGAGAAAGACTCAATCTTTAAACCTGTGTCGATTAAGGCGTTTACAACCTCACTTATTGGATGAGACCAAGTAACCGTAGTTGATTTTGTACCATCGCAGTTTTCTGTATAAGTGCCGCCCTCTTCAACGTCAGGCGCTCTATCCGGAAAATACGAGTAGCCAGATAGCAAGTCATGAAACGTATGGAACTCAACTAGGTGAAACTCCCCGCCGACTTTTAGTGACTTGGCAATAGTCTGTGCCCAATCAACTAAGTTGGGTAGCCAACACAACACACCGTATGAAGTAAATACGACATCGAATTGTTGCTTATTTTCATGACCAAATTGAACAACATCACTTTCAATAAAATCCGCTTTTAAATCCAAAGCCTTTTTTAGTGAATTAGCATGCTTGATTGCATTAGCAGATAAATCGACACCTGTGACCTCTGCACCTAAGCGAGCCCAAGACAAGGTATCTTGACCAAAATGACACTGTAGGTGCAATAGAGACTTTCCTTGAACATTTCCTACTTGTTTTAGCTCGATTGGATTTAGAGAACATCTACCATTCTTAAATGATGCGATATCATAGAACTCCGATTCAACGTGTACCTTGGTTCTTTTATCCCATGCTTCTTTATTTATACTCAAATAATCCATTTTTTTCCGTATATTAATTTTGCAGCCTAACGCATGACATGGATTCCCCCTACCGAGGATCTGCCAAACTTATGTGGTACTTAATTGCACCGGAGGCACTATTTCTAATTATTCTTATTTCTGCGGTATCGGCCTAGCCAAAAAACCACTTTAGTCTTCATGCCATAGACCAAAACGGTAAGGTCATACTTCATAAGTCAGTAACTCGCTCTAAACTGCTGACTACAATAGCAAATATGCCACTCATGCGTATAGGCGTTGAAGCGTGTGGTGGTGCACATTATTGGGCAGAACACTCAATAAACTGGGTCACGACGCCCGTATCATGGCCGTTAAATACGTAGTTCCTTATCGAACTAAGGGAAAGAACGACCTTAATG
>NZ_JAEFCE010000142.1:0-1305 GCF_016406055.1 Vibrio sp. IB15 | reverse complement strand
TATAACAAGATGATTGGACTCCCCATCCCCAATCCGCCTATCTTTTAATAGGAAGCAACACGGGAGTCTGATTATGAAAAATCTCATTATTGGCGTTGATCTAGCCGCTAAGGTTATTCAAGTTTGCGTTTACGCAGATAAAAAGGTGCAATCTAATCGAGAAATGACACCGAAACAGTTCAGCGCTTATCTCAGTAATCTGTCACCCTCTCTGGTGGTGTTTGAAGCTTGCGCAAGCTCTAATTATTGGAATCAAATTGCCACATCTTTAGGCCACACTTCGAAGTTAATTTCCTCTCGTTTGGTTAAAGCGGTTCGTCAGAATCAAAAAACAGATAAGAATGACGCTTTAGCGATCATTCAAGCCTCACAGTTACCTGAAGTAACTTTCGTTTCTGGTAAGACGAATAGCCAACAGCAAGCGCAATCAATGCTGAAATTACGAGAGCAAGCTGTTAAACAACGGACGGCATTAAAAAATCAATTAATAGGATTGATGAGGGAGTTTAATCTTCCAGTCTCGAGGAACCATCAAGGCTTTACTCAATCGATAGAGCTGATTTTGGAAGACGCGGACAATGAGCTAACAGCTGATTTTAGGCATATGCTGAAAGTGTCACTCGACTTATATTTGGTTTTGTGCGAAGCCATTGATACTTATGATCATTCCCTTGATCAATGGATAAGGTCAATCCAAGAATGCCAAAAGTTAATGAAGATTGAAGGTATCGGTAAGTTAAACGCAGTTCATTTGTACATTGCTTTGGCATCAGGAGAACTTGGTCAGTTTAAAAAGGGAAAAGATGTTTCCGCTTGTATTGGCTTAACACCACTCCAACATTCTTCTGGTGGTAAAGCGAAGTTGGGACATATTGATAAACGGAAAAACTCAACGTTGCGCAGCCTATTAATTACTGGCGCAATGTCTGTGGTTCAGCAAGTCGTAAAACGCGATGCTAAAACAAAGAAAGAACAGTGGCTACAAGCATTAGTAGTACGTAGAGGTAAAAAATGTGCAGCGGTAGCGCTGGCAAATAAAACAGTTCGTACCGCTTTTGCTATGCTTAAATCTGATACGGAGTATAGAGCATCTATGCTCTGACAGTTTGACAAAATGAAGCGTAAGATAAAAGTTAGGTGATACAGAATAGTCGAAAGAGGAAAAGCTCGCTAACAAGCATTGTACCCTAACAGCCGAAATTATCATTGAGCAGAGGTAGCTCCTCAATAGTAGCTCGTATATAAGCACGCGAATATCTATCGTTCTTTTTGTTGAAACGGGGGAGTCCATATAAGAGACTATGG
>NZ_JAEFCE010000141.1:0-1305 GCF_016406055.1 Vibrio sp. IB15 | reverse complement strand
GAGACTGTCCTAAATTCTGTGTAACTGTCTAAACTTAAGCCTTAAAGGCTAAGGATGGATAGTATGGATAAGAAAGCACTTGAAGCTTTTGCTCGTGAAGCAGCTAAGTCAATTAAGACAGAAACTGATCTTGATGACTTCCGAAAAATGTTAACCAAGGTGACTGTTGAGACGGCATTGAATGTCGAGCTTGATGAGCACCTTGGTTACGAAAAACACTCCCCTAAACCTAGTTCTAACTCCCGTAATGGGTACTCCACCAAGTCGATTATCACTGATGATGGTGAAGTGCCAATAGACGTTCCTCGTGACCGAGAGTCAAGCTTTGAACCAAAGCTGGTTCGTAAGCATCAAACTCGCTTCCAGTCGATGGATGACAAAATCTTAAGCCTCTATGCTAAAGGCATGACGACCCGAGAAATCGTAGCCACATTCAAGGAAATGTACGATGCGGATGTCTCACCAACCCTTATATCTAAGGTGACGGACTCTGTTCTGGAGCAGGTTGTTGAATGGCAATCTCGCCCATTAGATGAAGTCTACCCCATCGTCTATCTCGACTGTATTGTCGTTAAAATCAGACAAGATAAACAGGTCATCAACAAAGCCGTTTATCTTGCTTTAGGCGTAAATATGGAGGGGCAAAAAGAACTGCTTGGTATGTGGCTGTCAGAAACGGAAGGCGCTAAGTTCTGGCTTGCTGTACTAACAGAGCTGCAAAACCGCGGAGTAAAAGACATTCTTATTGCATGTGTCGATGGCCTGAAGGGCTTTCCTGACGCCATTAATGCAGCATTCCCAAATACCCAGATACAACTCTGCATCGTCCATATGGTGAGAAACTCAGTCAAGTACGTACCTTGGAAGGACTATAAGGCTGTCACTGCCGATCTTAAGAAAATCTATCAATCGAAAACGGAAGATGAAGCACTACTCGCCTTAGAGCAGTTCTCAGATAAATGGGATGATAAATACCCTCAGATCAGCCGCTCCTGGACAGCGCATTGGAATAACCTGAACACGCTCTTCAACTACCCCGAAGACATTAGGCGAGCGATCTACACAACCAACGCTATAGAATCACTGAATAGCGTTATTAGAAAAGCGATTAAGAAGCGTAAACTGTTCCCGACTGATGAGTCGGCAAGAAAAGTGATCTTCTTAGCGATCCAGGATGCGTCCAAGAGATGGACAATGCCAATCAGAAACTGGCGACAAGCCCTGAACCGCTTTATGATTATGTTCGAAGACCGACTCACTGAATATATGTAACCCCGACAGTTACACAGAATTATTTACAGGGTC
>NZ_JAEFCE010000013.1:0-97871 GCF_016406055.1 Vibrio sp. IB15 | reverse complement strand
TCTGTCACATTTAGCTTATTGGTCTGCCACTCTTTGTGTTTTTGGCTGATTTGTTACAGTTCAAAGATCATTATCGGTTGCGCTTTAGTTACAGCTGAACACTTAATTCCGTGCAATGACTGCAATATAAGGTTTGGTGAGGCTACAGCATTTCTTTCGCGATCAAATGCAACAAAAACGTCTCGCGCTCAATGCTCATACCCTTTTTAGGGCTTTCGGCCATCGTCTTTTCATTATGAGCAATTGCTTCATGGATGTTCATCCACACAGGCTTCATTCCGTTTTTAACTTCGTAATCTTCGTAAGCCGTCTCACCAAGTTCACGATCGATCTTGCACGAATAGCAGTAGGAGATCATATGCATGATATCTGCATCATCTTTATACCAAGGACGAAACTCTTCAAAAATACCAAACGGCTTAATGCCATGAATGTTCTTTGCACCCGTCTCTTCTTCAAGCTCTCGGACCATGCCCGCAATCACGTCTTCGCCTTCATCAAGGCCACCACCAGGAATGGTGTAATCGTGATAACGCTCGGTATACAGCATCAGAATATCTTCACCATCTAAGACAATCGCTCTGGCGGCATTACGCTTGTAAACTGTTTTGTTATCTAGGTGGTCGATATCTGGGTGAATGGTGGTTTTTAGGTGTCTCATGGCTCTAACTGCTCAACTGAATTTGGCGGCATCATATCATAATCAATCATAGATTCGAGGTTCATAGCGGTTCACATCAACACACCTTCTAACTTTGTACCCCATAGCCGGCAAGCAAGAAAACATCACATAGCCTCTGAAAAGCCTCCACTCAACAATTAATACCCTTCTATAACCCGGCCAGCTTAGTTTGATCTAGCCCTCAAAAAGCAGCTAAACATGGCGAAATATCAAACTATTTCAATATCTTGACCAAATTAGAACAACCTTTTCTGAAATCTAAAATATACTCATTTGATAGAGCTTCTAATTGGGTTCTGTAGAACTTGTTGTATTCAACTATAGAGTTATCGCGTAGGAGATAAACATGAAGAAAATTGGTTTGATGGCTGTATTTGTCGTTGTATTAGGTGGTTGTGCAAACGACTATGCTGAGTATAGCGAAGGCCAACGTGTTTCAGTTGCCAATCCAGCGGCCGTTTATTGTGTTCAACAGGATGGCGAATTAGACACGGTTACTGAAAACAATCAACGCACCACTTATTGTGTCTTTGATGACGGTGAACGTATTGAGCAATGGGAGTATTACCGAAATAATAATGAACAAGAGTCAGAAGCTAAAAGTGAATAACGCTCCACTCTGATACCCACCAATCCCTCCCTCTTTTTTTTTATATTCAATCAATTACGTAAACCGACTGCCAATTGGCAGCGGTTTACCGTATACACACACCAATTGCACACTGTTTTATTTCTGACATTTCTCTGACACTGCCAATATATAAGTAAATAAAATATCGACCTGTTACAAACATTTACAAGTTGAATTGAAATGAAAAATCATTCGAAAACGGAAAAGCAAATTCACATGTCTTATGAATCCACTGAGTTCAACGTTTCTCAATCAACCTCTCAAGTGATTTACAAGCGCTGTCAAACCGCTTTATTCGTTCTTGCGATTGGTATTATTGCTAACTCAGTGCTCAGAATTGATTTCGTATTATTGAACGGAAATGTTGGTGAGATCTCAGTTACAGAAATGTTACAGCAGCTGCTACTTATCGTTAGTTCAGGTTCTTTTGTTTACCTAGCGAGAAAGAGAAATGAAGTGAAAAACGCTGCGGTTCTCATTAGCGCTTTCTTCGCTGTATTGTTCATCCGTGAAATGGATTTTTGGTTTGATAAGATCGCACACGGCGCCTGGGTTTTTCCTGCTGCGCTAGTTGCTGGCAGCGCTATTTTTTATGCAGTAAAAAACGGTAAGCGTACTATCGATCAACTTGCCCTAATTTTGGCTTCTCCACACATGAACCTATTAGTGACAGGCGTAATGCTACTACTAGTATTCTCTCGCCTATTCGGTATGGGTAGCTTTTGGCACAATGTGATGGGCGATGATTACGTTCGCGCAGTTAAAAACATTGCAGAAGAAGGCACAGAACTACTTGCCTACTGCTTAATTGCGTTTGCTAGCCTAAAAACAGTTCTAGGCATCACCAGAAAAAAATAACGATTTATCGCCACCAGCGATGCGTATGATCCGATTCAGGATCTAACAATCGATTCAGAAAAGTTAGGGTGGTATCCAGTAACGCTAGGTACTCCCTGGCTTTTTTTATATCCGTACATACTGGAGTGCCTCGAATACAGCCTTCCAATACAGGCAGCAGACTTTCCACAATACTAAACTGAGGTGAACTTCCTACCGAGACTTTTGCTTTCGCCAAGGCCTCCAAAGAAAGCCTTTCTGGCTCCGCCCTCACCATCTTCAAATCTCGCTTAAACGCCCCTACACATACTCCTTCGAGATACACTCGGTACGTTGTAAGCGCGTCCATCAATAAAAACAGCTGACCTTGAGCCGTTTGGTGTGGATATGGAACTGCAACATGAGCATCCAACTTTCGGTCTATCTGCAGCTCAACACCAAGCGCTAAGCATTTCTCAACGAGAACTTTTAGTAGCCCTTTCTCGTCCATCAGTTGTTGAATTTCGAAGATGCGTTGCAAGTGATAGTCGTTCGACACAAACGTTACCTTTACACTCTGCCCGTGCGTAAACAACCTGCTTTTAATCATCTCAGCAGTTAAGTTTTGGATGTTTTCTACAGTATTCGTTGAAAGCTGCTCCAGTAAAATTGCCCCCAAAGTAAACGGGACGTCACGAAGGTGTTCAAGCTGTCGAAAATATCGATGCATCGCATAGGCTTCCGAAATGCTCTGCCCTTTGGTTACCCCACCACAAAAAGCGACCGCTGTGGACGAGTGATACTCTATGCTCAAGGACTCCGCTAGGTACTTCACCAAAGCATCAACTCGACTGATTCCTTCCTCAGTCAATTCATTCTCATTAAGCCGTTTACCCAGCACAATAAGGAGGTTATTAATGCTCATTTTATGTTCAAGTCTCGTTTTGGGGATTAGATGGAGTGAATTATGTATACAATACTTGTTAACAAAAGTATTTTGAAATTCTTATAAGTTACTCGCAATAATGCTCACTATTGCGGAGCGACATAACAAGTAACTCGAGAATCAAAGTGCAGCTTCAAAGCAAAATAGCACGCTCTTGGGTTTCTCACGACTACGTTGGTTAACGTTAGTTTTAAACAGAGAACGCTTTCACGCGAATAAGTGAAACGAACAAAATACAAATTTTACACAGAGTTCGTCCATCGAACCGTCTTCACAGGAAGTTACTATGCTGTCTATTTTTGATATCTATAAAATCGGGGTTGGGCCTTCCAGCTCCCACACAAATGGACCAATGATCGCAGGGTTTAATTTTACCCAAAAGATTGAATCTGTACTTGACCAAGTTACCCGTATTCAAATCGACTTGTACGGCTCACTATCATTAACAGGTATCGGCCACCACACTGACCGTGCAACCCTGTTAGGTCTGCTTGGCAACCGTCCAGATACCATCAAAATAACCAGTGCTAACCTAGCAATGCGTAAAGCGATTGAAGACAAGTCTCTTGTGGTGAGCGGTCATCATGAGATTCACTTCGATGTTGAAAGCGACTTACTGTTCCACAAAACCAACCTGCCGCTTCATGAAAACGGTATGACGATTTCTGCGTTTGATACGAACGGTAAACTTCTGGATATGGAGACCTACTACTCTATTGGTGGCGGTTTCATCGCAACGGCAGACGAGCTGCAAAACGGCAAACAAGAGTCTGAAACCCAAGTTGAGTTTCCTTTCTCATCGGCTGACCAACTCCTTGAACTGGCTGATAAAAACGGAATGAGCCTTGGAGGCTTAATCCTGCGCAACGAAGTATCCTTCCAAGATATGGAAGCCATTGACCAAAAAGCTGACCAGATTTGGAAAGTGATGTCACTGTGTATGCAGCGTGGCTTTGATACTGAAGGCATCCTAGATGGTGGCCTTGAAGTAACACGTCGAGCACCCGCTCTTTTGAAAAAGCTCGAAGCAAATGCCTCGATTGAGAACGATCCAATGGAGATCATGGATTGGATTAACCTATTTGCCTTTGCCGTGAGTGAAGAGAATGCTGCAGGTGGCCAAGTAGTGACATCACCAACGAATGGTGCCGCTGGCGTTATCCCTGCTGTTTTAATGTACTACCATCGCTTTATTAAAGAGCTTGATACCAAGCAGCTCAAAGATTTCTTAGCGGTATCTGGCGCCATCGGTATTCTATATAAAACCAATGCGTCGATTTCGGGTGCCGAGGTAGGTTGCCAAGGCGAAGTCGGTGTATCTTCTTCAATGGCCGCTGCAGGCTTAACGGCCCTTCGTGGTGGTAGTAACGAGCAAATCTGTATCGCTGCTGAGATTGCGATGGAGCACTCACTGGGTATGACCTGTGATCCAATTGGCGGCCTAGTTCAAGTACCATGTATAGAGCGTAATGCGATGGGCGCAATGAAGGCGATCAACGCATCACGTATGGCACTAAAACGTACGAGTAAATGTCTTATCTCGTTAGACAAAGTTATCGAGACCATGTACCAAACAGGTAAAGACATGAACAAAAAGTACCGAGAAACGTCGTTAGGCGGCTTAGCGGTGATCCACATGGCGCCACCGTGTGAATAGCAGACAAGAACATGAGTTCACAATGCCCTTGTAGAAGGGGCATTCTTGTAAACTTAGTTTTCAATATCAAAACAAAGCCAGCCGTCAAGCTGGCTTTTTTATTGGCTAGAACCCAGCTGCCAATTGCAAGTGATACGCACTTAAAAATATTTACCGAATGACTCCCTCTTAATTTCCCTTTAATTGTTCATTACTTAGCCAAAAATGAGCATAGCTAAATTTCACACAAACATGCATCTACTAGCAAAATCTAATGTTGCAAATTTCATTCATGAGAAATATGAATGCACTCATAAGAAAAGATATATCGAGCAAAGTCCCGTTTGGGATGGATGTTTCAGTTTATGTATTACTATGGATGGTATTATAATTGGGCAATTACACTACACATTAATACTAATGTGAGAATAAAATAATGTGGAATAGATTAAACAAATCAATGATGTTCTGCCAAATGATGTTTGGACTTTCGTTCTATGGCGTCATGGTGATCTTGACTCGTTTCTTCCTTGAGGACCTGAACTACAACGAAGCTGACACCATGATGGTAGTTGGCGCTTTCTCTGCAATCGGGCCACTGTTTGCTATCGCAGGTGGTTTCATCGCCGACAAATTCTTAGGTGCTTACCGCTCTTTGACCATCGCCTTCCTTGGGTTCGTGAGTGGTTATGTTTTACTGGTACTAGGCGCAGCAGCAACCAATTTTCCTATGGCGTTGTCTGGTATTGCGTTAGCAAGCTATGCACGTGGTTTGATGTCTCCTTCTTACCCAAGTCTCTACAAACGCACGTTCAAAACACAAGAAGATTTTGAAAACTGCTACCCTATCAACTACTCAGTAAACAATATTGGTGCACTGTTAGGTCAGTACTTATTCCCTATGCTAGTGCTTGTTGTTGGCTTCCACGGCGGCTTCCTTCTGTCTGCTGTTCTAGCAGGCGCAGCATTACTGATGATGTTGTTTGTACGTAAGGGCCTTGTTGAAGCAAGTGCTGAGATCGACCAGCAGCCAGTAAGCACTAAAAACTGGACAGCTTTCCTTGGCTTATCAGCAGCAATGATCGGCTTAGTATTTTTCATGTTCTCTAACATGGATATCGGCCAAAACATCGTTTACGCGATCGGTGCTGCAGCCATTATCTACTTTGTCTCTTTGATGGTGAAGTCGAAGAAATCAGACATGCTAAAAATGGGCACGATCTTAATCATCACATTCCTGACTACATGTTTCTTCGTGTACTACGGCCAAATGATGACATCGATGACAATGGTAGCGATCAACACCATGCGTGGTGACCTATTCGGCTTCATCCCTGTTGCTCCGGAAGCGTCAATGGCAATGAACCCACTATGGTGTATGGTCGCGGGTCCTATCATCGCAGGTATCTTCTCTGGCCTAGAAAAGAAAAACATCAACTTCTCTACAGCAACGAAAGTAGGTTTCTCTTTCATCCTGACGGCTATCGCTTTTGGTATCCTGACAATGGCAGTGACTACCGTTGGTGAAGACGTTCTGATTCGCCCTGAAGTATTCCTAGCAATCCACTTCTTCCTAGCATTCGGTGAAGTAATTGTGGGTTCTATGGTAGTGGCATTCATCCTGTCTGTGGCACCTAAGCACATCGAGAACTTCTCTGTAAGCTTATTCTCTGTAGCAATCGCACTATCAGGTATCGTTGGCGCGGTATTCTCAACGTCAATTGCACTAGAGAAAGGTCAAGAGATCACACAAGAGATCGTTCAAACAGTTTACGGCGACTACTTCCAAATGCTGACTGTTCTTGCGGTAGTAATGGTAGGTATTGCAATGGGTGCATCTTTCATTATTCGTAAGATGCTAGAAGCAGCAAAAGCCGCTGATGAAACGATTGAACTAGAACAAGCTAACAGCTAGCTACTCTCACGTTCAACCGACCTAACCCATCAAGCCCTTCAGTTTTCTGAAGGGCTTTTTTGTCTATATTTTTAATGATTTATAAAAAATCTCACCTTTGGATTTTCATTATGTAAATTATAGTAAATGATAATTATTAGTATTGAGTGTTTTCTGGTTCGAGATTATTATGTGGGCATCAAAATCTAAGAGAGCCTTATATGAGCAAGCCTAGCCCTATCACATTAACTGTTACTCAAACCTCAACCATTACTCCAAACATGCAGCGTATTACGTTTAGCGGTGAGGGATTAAGTAAGTACCCTGCTGAATGTGTAGGCGGCTACATCAAGCTACTATTCTCGCCACTAGGCACCACCGACTTGAGTCAATTAGACGAAGGTGAGCGTCCAACCATGCGCACCTACACCATTCGCCACTACAATCCTGTAGAGAAGTTCATCGAAGTCGATTTCGTTCGCCATATCACTAAAGATCTTCAATGTGGCTTTGCTGCGAGATGGGCAATGAGCGCACAAGTTGGTGATACTATTTCAGTGGCTGGCCCAGGTTTAATTCAGGGGCTGAACCTAGAGTCAGATTGGTTCTTCTTAGTGGCAGATATGACTTCACTCCCTGCGCTCTCCGCAAAAGTAAAAACACTGCCAGAAGACGCAACAGGGTACGCTGTTATCCAGATCAATTCAGCAGCAGACAAGCAAGAGCTAGAAGCCCCTGAAGGCATCAATATCACTTGGCTAATTGACGATCAAACGTCAGAAACACTATCCCAAACGGTTCGCAGCTTAACGTGGTTAGACGGTCAGGTTTCAGTATGGACAGCGTGTGAATTTGAAAGCATGCGTGAACTCAGACAGTACTTCAGAAACGAAAAAGAAGTCGCAAAAGAGAACATCTACATCAGTAGCTACTGGAAACGTGGCGTCAGTGAAGATGGGCATAAAGTTATCAAACAGCAAGATGCTCAAGCTCTCACAGACTAAGCCAACCACCAAATAGCCAGTCTCAAGACCAACTAAAAAACGCCCTTAACGATTAATCCACCGTTAAGGGCGTTTTACTTTCCAATGCCAGAGAGCATTTTCTATCTCTCAAAGCAAGATACCCTAGTAGGCGCTTCTTAAATCAGTGAGGTAACCAGACCTATAAGAATCAAAACAACGCCTATACCGCGGGTCATGTGCCACTTTTCCTTTAAAAAATAGATCCCCATCACCACACCGAAGATGATACTCACCTGTCTAAGAGCAACGACCAAGCTGACGTTCTCTGTCATGGTCATTGCAAACAGCACCAACCCATAAGTCGACGCCATCATGATACCAGCCACCGTGGCTTTCTTGCGTAGTACCCAAGCATTCGTAAACTCGACACTTTGGTTAGTTACCAGTAACCAAATACTCAGCGGGAGCACTATTGCCCAAAACTGGATGCCTAAATAGAAAATTGCAGTGTGTTTATTGGTAATAACCGGCGTACTTAAAGGCTCCAATAACAGAAGCGCCTCTTTATCAATGATTGAATAGCCAGTGGTGCCGATAGCGGCGATTAACGCCCAAAGTACGCCAAGGTTTAGGTAAGCCTTGAGCTTCAGGTCAGAGAACTGTTTCAATGGAACAAACAAACAGCCTAATGTGATCAGTGCAAAGCCAATCCATTGATTCAGTGACAACTCATAGCCAATCAATACGGTTCCCAAACCAACCATCAGCACTGGTAGTGCTCGTGCCATTGGATAGATAACACCAATATCAGCTTGTTTATAAGCAGAACCCAATCCAATTAGATAAATAATTTGGCAAATCCCACTCAGCAAAACCAATTGCCAAAATGGAAGAGAGATATTTGCAAAGCCAACATTATCGACATACCAGATAAGATAAGGAGTCAATATCGCGGCAGCGGCAAAGCCAGACGCTAAGAAGAAGGATGAGCCAGAGCCTTGGTTTGATTTACCTAGAACATTCCAGCCCGCATGCAGTAGAGCCGAAATAATCACGATGATGATGGCAGAGAATTCCATTTCGTTCCTAAATCATTAGTAAATATAAAATAAAAGCAACAGCTTAATTGAAGTGATAAAAAAGGTCTCTGGATGAGAGACCTTAAATCATTGAAACCGGACGCCCCTACAGAATTATCAGGGACCCGTTGATTAACTAACACAGTGTCAAAGTGATTAGCGTTCGAGTTGAGCTATCGATTCAATACTGATTGCATCATGACGCCAATACTCAATATCACAATCAATCAAATCGCCGTTTTGATTGTAGTTAACACGCTCTACCACCATCGCAGGAGAACCCGAAGTCGCACGCAGAGCTTGTGCTGTTTCGCCCAATAGCGACGTTGTGCTCACGCGATAACGTATCTTCTGATACACCACACCAAAGTGCTCGCGGTAAATGTCCGTCAGTGATTTAGACAGGTCATAATCGAGCAAGTTAGGAAATAGCTCTGGTCGAATGTAATTTGTCACATACACAACAGGCCTATCTTCAAGATAACGAACTCTATCTACGCGATAAACATCCGAGAAAGGAGGCAGTTCAAGGAGCTTAGTCGCCTCCTTAGTGGCGAGCATTCCCTTGGCAGAGATCAGCTCAGTTTTCGGCTTACGATTCTGCGCCAGAGCCATATTAGTGAAGTTCAATGTTTGTGTTGGATCGTAACGAAGCGGCGCTGGTGAGATAAACCAACCACGGCGATCTTCTCGATAAATACGCCCTTCCGCTTCGAGCGAAGATAACGCTTCACGTAACGTAACGCGTGTTGTATCAAACGACTCAGCCAACTTACGTTCCGCAGGCAGCTTTTGTCGCGGCGTTAGCATCCCCGACTCTATCTGCTCTACGATGACATCTTTGATTTTTACGTACTGCACTTAATTTCCTTTCATTCTTATTCTTGTCGTCAGCAACTCCTTGGCAAACTGCAATCAACAATGGTTCGCTAGCGCTTGCGCCAAGCTTGGGTGCGCTTCTCAAATAACTTATTGATTAACATATGAATCAACTTCGCACTCGCTGCAGATATCATGATCATTACCGCCATGGCTGCTGCTGCACCGGTTTGCCCCGCGTCGTCCATATTCAGTACTGAAACTGACGCAGGTATCGTATCGGTAGAATACAAGAATACTACCGCAGATGTGGTGGTAAGTGCATTAATAAACAGGTATGTCGCAATATCTAAAATCGCAGGCAGACAAACTGGTACCGTTACTTTAAAGAACAACTTGTATTGCGGTAGGTTTACCGAGGCTGCGGTGGCTTCAATTTCCGCAGGCAGCTGCTTCAATGCAGTTAATGCCGTCATGTGCCCAACCGTGTAATAGTGAACCACGGTATTAATAACCAAGAACGCCATATTGCCATATAAGAAGTTAAGTGGATTGCTCAGGTCATTGAAGTAGAAGATATAACCCAAACCCAACACCATCCCAGGAACGGCCATTGGCACAACACTGAGCATCTGCATCGCCTGACGAACAGGACCAAATGCTCTGCCCTTCTCAATGCAGTACGCACCTAAGAAAATCAATACGGTACCGATAATGGCAGTCCATGCGCCAAGTGTTAGCGAGTTGAAGAACGGTGTCCAACCATAGGTACTCATTTCTGCGAAGTTGTAGTTGTTCAGTGTCAGCGCTTTGTTCCAAGGCCAGAAGGTGACCATAGAACCGTATACCGCCATCCCCAACACGATCACCACAGCTGCTGATATCACAGCACAATAAAGGAAACACAATCCATCACGCACGGTATTTGGTTCTGGTTGGTACGCGACAGAACGAGTATCAAATAAGCTCTTTTGCTTCTTTTGTACCCAGCGGTCCACTGTAAACGCAAGCAATGCAGGCAATAACAACAAGATACTGGTTACTGCACCCATTGAGAAGTTCTGCTGCCCTACTACCTGTTTAAAGATATCCGTCGACAAAACATTGTAGCTACCACCAATCACCTTCGGTACACCAAAATCACACACCACCAGCGTAAACACCACGATAAGTGTACTAATCAGCCCATACTTGGCTGCAGGTAAGGTCACCATGAAGAAGGTTTTGAAAGATGAAGTATTCAGTGCACGAGCCGCTTCATATAAGCGAGCATCCGAGGTTCTTAATGAGGTAGTAAGAATCATTAAAGCGTGTGGAAACGTCCAGAATATCAAGCCTAATGAGATACCAATCAAGCCGTATACCGAATTACCGCCTAAGATTTCTTTAGCGATGCCTTGATTACCAAACAGAAAAATCAAACTGATTGCTGGAAGCAGCGACGGTGCAAGGATAGGCGCAGAACCCAACACCTGAAATAACCCTTTAAAAGGCATACATGAGCGAGTCAAGGCATAAGCATAACCAAACGCCAAAACACCAACAACAACGGTTACCAGTATGCCAAGCGTAAATGTGTTACCCACGGATTGCCAAAGGCTTTGCGAAGCGAAATACGTAGCGAAGTTCTGTAGACCTACAAATTCGCCATCCGCATTCTGAACGCTTTTTTTCAGCATCGCCCACAAAGGCATCAGGATAAACAGCGTCATGACTACAGACAGAAATGCCAACAGCCCAAATAGAATCACATTGTCCGTGCTTAACCGAGCCAGAAAAGGCTGTACTCGTCGTTGAAGTAGCAGCTTAGATTGCATCATTTGAGTCGATTCCATGATTGTTTACGCCGCCTCGTCTTTCATCACTTGAACACTTTTCGATGGATAAGCTCGCAAGCCTTCTTGATCAAACGCCACGTAACGAATATCGCTACGGCGTAACTTCAATCGATTGAACTCTTTGACTGGCACATCAACGATAATCTCTTTAGCGGTAGAGTCATGCTGCAATTGACATTCGACACGATAAAAAGCCCCTAGAAACTCACTCGAAACGATTCTGACAGGTAATGACTCATTAAAACGATCAACAAACTGAATTTGCTCAGGACGAACTGCAATATCGAACACATCCCCCTGCTTTGGAGTCAGATTGTCTAACCCAGGAAGTGGCAACATAGATTCAGCAATACGCATCTTGCCTTGAACAGCCACAGAGGCTTGAATGAAGTTCATGCTGCCGACAAACTCAGCGACAAAACGACTCGCTGGCTTTTGGTAGATCTCTTGAGGCGCCCCCACCTGTTCAATAACCCCGTGGTTCATGACCACGATGCGGTCTGCCATAGTCAAAGCTTCGTCTTGATCGTGTGTCACCATGATCGTGGTGATGCCCAACTTGCGCTGTAATTGACAAATCTCATCACGCAGGTGTGTTCTTACTTTTGCATCGAGTGCAGACAGCGGCTCATCAAGCAGAAGTAACCCAGGAGACAAGGCCAGTGCGCGAGCTAAAGCCACACGCTGCTGCTGACCGCCAGATAATTGATTCGGATACTTTTGACCAGACGTTGGCAAGCCGATGGTTTCTAGCCAAGACTCCACCGTTTCGAGTGCTTCTTTGGTCGACATGCCTTGGTTTTTCAACCCGATTGCTATGTTTTCTTCCACCGTCAGGTTAGGGAAAAGAGCGTAAGATTGGAACACGATGCCAAAGTCACGCTTTTCTGGTGGTAAAAAGGTCGTGTCGCTACCATTTTGCTCAATGGAACCTGAGGTTGGTAAGTCTAGACCTGCAATCGCACGCAATAAGGTTGTTTTTCCACAACCAGATGGGCCAAGGAAACAGACGAACTCGCCTTTTTCAATCGATAGGGAGATGTCTTTTAGCGCTGTAAATTGGCCAAATTGCTTTACAACGTTTTCAATATTCAAATAAGTTTGGTTGCTCATACTACAGCACTCTTTATATGGTATATACCAAATTTAAACTTTGAATATTTCAGTTGAGTGACAAATTTATAGAAGCTAAATGACAGTTATATTGCAGAAATAAAATTCATTCTAACTGAGGGTGACGAGATCAAAACAAGTAATAATATTCAATATCTTACAGAAACCCACTAGTCCTCAAATAGGTATTTGGCGATGAAAGCCAATGTGCTTTTCACCGCCAAATATCAATGCTTGTTTATGGTTATATCTATTGTTTCTTCCAATACTGAAATCAGTAGATCGCACGCCATGGAGCAGATTCCAAGCGAGCGCTTAAACGTTCGTGTGGATTAACCAAGTGAGGGCGATCCGCCACTTCATATTGAGGTAAATCATTAATCGAGTCAGCACCAATTTGACTATGGTTGTGCGAAGGGCCGTGTTGCTCTAACCACTCATTCAAACTAACCACCTTGCCATGCGGATGACTCGGAAGCCCCAAAATCTTGGCAGAGTATTGACCCGACGATTCCATGAGTTCAATACCGACAACATTGGGAATATTGAGCCTTTTTGCCACACATGCAGGAATGAATGACACAATGGCAGAGATGATCACCATCGGCTGCCCTTGTGTTGTTGACGACCAGCTCCTCTTTGCAAGATGAGGAAAGATCTTGCTGAGAACTTTACGATTAATGCACTCTTCTAATAATGCACACACCTCTTGATAAGTTTTATTGGCTAGTGAGCGGGTTGCAAATTCAAGGTAAATATCTTCATTGAGAATACCTTGAACATACAGCGCCATAAGCCGGCGTTCTTCGTTCAAAAAGCTAGGTTCATTTGCCAAGCCTTTCTCAACCAAAAACTCATTCCAAATCATGGCGCTGTTTCCATCCATGAGTGCTTCATCTAAATCAAATACATACAGCGGGGTCGTCATATCAATTCTCACTTCAAATCAAATTTAACTTCCAATTCAGTTGCCACTTGAAGATCGGTTCTCGCTTAACCTGCAAAGCACAATCTACAACAAAGATTCACTCAACCTTGTCGGCTTTACCTGCCGCACCAGCCAGCTTTGCCAACTGCTTATCTAGCCACCATGGCGCTTTTCCTGAGTCTTCTGCGTTCTCTTTTCTGCGTACTGCATTGCGCACCGTCATGGCCCCTACCCAACGGAATGGCTCTGGTGGGAAATGCCCAAGCGGTCCTTTGGTTAATCCGCAGCAGGTCCAAGCGTTGTCAGTGCCGAGTACCATAGATGACAGAATCTTTCCGCCCATACGAGTTTGCGCAACACCATTACCTGAGTAACCGAGCCCATAATAGATGTTGTTTTGGCCTTTTAGATTACCGAAAAATGGCAATCCTGTTACTGAGCGATCTGATCCACCCGACCAGTTGTAATCGAACTCACTTTGTTCCAATTTAGGGAACAATTTTTCGAACGATTGATTTAGAATCGACAGGTAGTTTGTCTTTTGGTTAAACATGCTTTCAACTTGATTGGCAAACGAGAACTTATTGCCACCTTTACCCAACATCAGACGTCCATCTTGGGTGTCTCGGTAATAGTGAACAAAGATACGTGAATCCACCACTGCCGCCCCTTTCTCTGGGCCAAATTGCTGAAGCTTTTCAGGGATAGGCTTAGTGACAACCATGTCTGACGAAACAACCACAATACTGCGTTTAAACTCTTTAAAGTGATCGAGCATCCATGCGTTGAGTGCCAAAATGACCTTGTCGGCAAAAACAGATCCACCTTTGGTTTGGATTCGAGCTGGGGCTCCATAATCAAGCGAAGTCATCTCCGTGTTTTCGTGAATTTCAACCCCTAAATCAATAGCAACTCGACGTAACCCTCTCGCCAGTAATGCTGGCTGCACACTGCCCGCGGCTTCTGAGTAATAACCTTCGATATGACGCTCCGATCCTGCTTTATCAGACAAAGAGCTGTCACACTTCTTCCAGCTATTGATACCCTGTTTAACCAACTCATTCACTACGGGCTCCATTCCACCTTTTTGTGCTTCATTGGTTGCCGTGTAATAAGTCCCGCTACGATACAAATGCGCATCGATATTATGTTCGTTACAGAAAGCTTCGATCTCGTAAATGACCTTTTCCGATTCTTTTACCAGCCATTTTGCTTGCTCTTTTCCGTAGAGCCTCTTCAACGTGGGATACTTAGTCGACCATGTCAGCATACAGCCACCGTTCGCACCAGAAGCGCCGCTGCCACACAAACCTTTTTCAATCACCACAACATGCTTTTGAGGTTGCTGCTGCTTGATCAAAATCGCCGTCCACAGCCCTGTGTAACCGCCGCCAACAATAGCGATGTCGCAGTTAATGTCTTTTTGCAGTGGCTTCGCGGATTCTAGCCCCGCATCGATGCTGCCAAATTCCTTTTCTAGTGCTTGTTTGAACCAATATGAGTAGTGTTTTGTCATTTGTCGTACCTTACATAAAACCTAAAGGCGTAAAACTAAAAAAGGAAGACCGAAGCCTTCCTTTACTGATTTCTAACTTCTAATGAACTCAATAGTTAAGCTCGATAGATTAAGATTTTGGCTCTGATTTAGCGTCGAACTTCTCAGACCATGTTTTCAATACGTCTGCACGCTCGCTGCCCATACGTGCAAAGTCCATTTTTGCCATGTTCTTTTCGACGTTCGGGAAGTTTTCAATTGTTGCCGTCACTTCTTGGTGACCAACAACTGGGTACATTTCGATGTAAAGCTCGTTTGCTGCTTTAGAGATAGACCAATCAACCACGCGTTGCGCTGCATCAGACGGCTTCACAAGACCTACCGCTTCAGATTCCCAACCAATACCCTCAGGTGTAATTACAGAAAGCGGTGCACCTTGAGTTTTCAGCTTAGCGCCACGGCTCGCCATAGAAATACCGATAGCGACTTCACCCATACCCGCTTGAACACATGGCTTAGAACCAGAGTGCGTGTAGTGAGCGATGTTTTGGTCTAGCTTCTGCATGTAGTTCCAACCTTGGTCTTCACCCATGTTTTGTAGCCAAGCAGACACTTGCATATAACCCGTACCAGAAGACGCTGGGTTTGGCATCGCAATATGACCTTTGTAGATAGGCTTGGTTAGGTCATCCCAAGATTTAGGTGCTGGTAGGTTAAGTTGTTTCGCTACCGCTTCATTGAAACAAACCGCATTGAAGAATGCATCGTTGCCATACCAAGCTTGAGTAGATTGCGGATCGTTGAGGTTTGAGCGCAGCGCTTCTACACCTTGAGGAGTGTAAGGCTTAAGAATGCCCTCTTCTTTAAGTAGAGCCATTGAAGAACCCGCAAGGCCCCATACCACTTCTGCACGAGGGTTGTTTTTCTCAGCTAATAATTTTGCCGTCATGATCCCAGTTGAATCACGTACCCATTTGATGTTGATGTCTGGGTTTTCGCTTTCAAAAGCATTTTTGTACTTCGCTAAGATGTCAGTTTCAAAAGCGGTGTAAACCGTCACTTCCTGTGCCGCATAAGCGTTACCAGCTAATAGTGTGACTAATGCTGCAAGTGATCCTTTCATAAAACGGTTTTTCATCATTTTCTCCAGTCAGGCCCAACTCTAAAGTGAGAAGTAGCCAAGGTTAAAATTGCTAAAGCTAGAAGCCCCACCAAGAGGCACCTATGTCCATAAATTCATTTAGGTTATTAGCACACACCTCCAGCTTGGTATGTACCAGATTTCGAGTATTAAGCTAACTGGCTTTTGTGACGATTAAATGAACGAAAAATGGCAGTTTAAAGATCGAAAACTTTCTCAAGAAAAGTGACCATTTTTAATATGAAGCTTTTTTGAAAATGATGTTTGGGCTATTTACGACCGTTTAAATTGGTTGTTAAAGTAGCCCCAAACATTGGTATAGTCCAAAATCAAATCACGAGAGTTGAACATGAGAAACGAATACTTACTGCTGACACCGGGCCCTTTATCTACTTCTGAAACCGTTCGCCAAGCGATGTTAAAAGATTGGTGTACTTGGGATGATGAATACAACAAAGACGTTGTTGAAGTGATTCGTAACAAGCTAGTGACTTTAGCGACTAAGCAAGCGGGATATACAAGCGTATTAATGCAAGGTAGCGGCACCGCTTCGGTAGAAGCAACAATCGGTAGCGTTATCTCTAAAAATGGAAAACTTCTTGTTGTTGATAACGGTGCGTACGGCGCTCGTATTGCTCAAATTTCAGAATACTTAAACATTCCATACCATGTCGTTTCCCCAGGTGAAACATCACAGCCTGACTTGAACGAAATGGAAACGGCATTGGCCATGGATTCAGACATTACTCACGTTGCGATTGTGCACTGTGAAACCACGACAGGCATGCTGAATCCAATTGAAGACATTGCCAAATTGGCAAAACAGCACAACAAAGCCGTCATTCTCGATGCAATGTCGAGCTTTGGTGGCATCCCTATGGATATCGCTGACTTAGGTATCGATTACATGATCAGCTCAGCAAACAAGTGCGTCCAAGGTGTACCGGGCTTCGGCTTTGTCATTGCTAAGCAATCGGAACTGGAAAAGTGCAAAGGCCAAGCTCGCTCATTAAGCCTTGATCTGTTTGACCAATGGCACTGCATGGAAAGCAATCACGGTAAATGGCGCTTCACCTCCCCGACTCACACGGTGCGTGCTTTCTACCAAGCACTGCTTGAGCTTGAACAAGAAGGCGGTATCGAAGCTCGTCATAATCGTTACCAAACCAACCAAAAAACGTTAGTTGCTGGCATGCGCTCCCTAGGGTTTGAACCACTGCTTACTGATGAACTTCACTCTCCTATCATCACCTCTTTCTATTCTCCAACACACAGCGATTACCAATTTAAAGAGTTCTATGAGCGCTTGAAAGAACAAGGTTTTGTGATTTACCCGGGCAAGGTCTCAAACGCAGACTGCTTCCGCATTGGTAACATTGGTGAAGTTTATCCGTCTGATATTGAAGCTCTCATTGGCGCTGTTAAGAATGCTATGTACTGGGACATTAAGTAATGAAAATAATTAACCAAGAGCCAGCACCAAAGGCAACGCACTTTCGAAGTGAAGGCGATGTGAACACCACACCCGCACGTGAAAAGTGGAATGAGTCGTTAAACGATGAGGCGACTCAAGCGATGTTAAAACGCGACTCAGACGTGTTTCTCCATCAAGCGATGTCAACACCTTGCCTAGACACACTTGAAGCCGCTGAAGGCATTTATATTCAAGATGCGACGGGCAAAAAGTACATGGACTTTCATGGCAATAATGTCCATCAACTAGGTTATGGCCACCCACACATCATCAATAAAGTGACTCAACAAATGGCGTCATTACCGTTTTCACCACGTCGCTTTACCAATGAAACCACCGTTCAATGCGCTGAAAAGCTAACGCAGATCTGCGGTGGTGATTTAAATCGCGTGCTGTTTGCACCGGGTGGTACTTCGGTTATCGGCATGGCACTCAAACTGGCTCGACATGTCACCAACAACTTCAAAGTCGTTTCATTGTGGGACTCCTTCCATGGCGCATCATTGGATGCGATTTCTGTCGGTGGTGAAGCCTGTTTCCGTGAAGGTATGGGCCCGTTAATGGCTGGCGTAGAACGTATCCCACCAGCAGTCTCTTATCGTGGTGCTTTTTCGCTTCGCGCTAGTTTTCCGTTAAGTGAGTGTAGCTCAAGCGATAACAATGAGACGGCATGCGATGTTCACTACGCCGATTACCTTGAGTACGTCATTGAAAAAGAAGGTGGTATTGGAGCCTTCATTGCGGAAGCGGTTCGTAACACAGACGTTCAAGTGCCAAGTAAAGCTTACTGGAAACGCATCCGTGAAATCTGCGACAAGCACAACGTCATGTTGATCATTGATGACATCCCAAATGGCATGGGTCGTAGCGGTGAATGGTTCACACACCAAGCGTTTGATATCGAACCTGACATCCTATGTATCGGTAAAGGCTTTGGCGGCGGCTTGGTTCCAATTGCAGCCATAGTCACTAAAGACAAATACAACACGGCAGCGCAAGTTTCACTGGGTCATTACACCCATGAGAAAAGCCCTATCGGCTGCGCGGCGGCACTGGCTACCATGGAAGTGATTGAGCAAGAAAACCTACTTGAAAAAGCGCAAGCAGACAGCGTATTCGTTCGTGAACAACTGCTACAAATGAAAGAGAAATACCCAGTTATTGGTGACGTTCGCGGCATCGGCCTGCTTTGGGGTGTGGAATTGGTCACCGACCATATCACCAAAACCCGAGCGTTCGATGAAGCAGAAGCCGTACTTTACCAATGTCTGAACGATGGCCTGAGCTTCAAGGTGTCACAAGGTAACGTGATTCAATTGAGCCCGCCATTGATCATCAGCCGCAGTGAACTAGAAGTCGCTCTGTCTGTCTTCGAAAACGCGATAGCAAAAGTCTGTAAAGACTTTGAATACCTTTAAACCAACATGAATCCAATAACCTAAAACATCATTAGCCCCTCCCGTGCTTTTAAATGGGAGTGGCAAAAAAGGACACCACTATGAACACAACATCACCTATCCAAGCGGTTATCTTTGACTGGGCTGGCACTATCGTAGATTTTGGTTCGTTTGCTCCAACCAGTATCTTTGTTGAAGCATTCAAGCAAGGTTTCGACTTTAACATCGACTTAGCAGAAGCGCGTGAACCTATGGGTATCGGTAAATGGGATCACATCCAAGCGGTGGGTCGAATCCCTGCTGTCGATGCGCGTTGGAACGCACAATTCGGGCGTTCGATGACCAGTGAAGACGTTGATGCAATCTACGCGGCATTTATGCCTCTTCAAAAAGCGAAAGTAGCCGACCACGCAGCGCCAATTTTAAACGCGATTGAAGTCGTAAATAACCTAAAAGAGAAAAGCGTAAAGATCGGTTCTTGTTCCGGTTACCCACGTGAAGTGATGGATGTTCTGATTCCTGCAGCAGCAGATTACGGCTATCGTCCAGACAATGTCGTTGCAACCGATGATTTACCTCAAGGTGGTCGCCCTGCACCATTCATGGCACTTAAAAACGTGATTGATCTAGGCGTAACAAACGTTGCAGCCTGTGTAAAAGTGGATGATGCAGCCCCGGGCATTGATGAGGGTCACAACGCAGGCATGTGGACGGTAGGCCTTGTTTTATCAGGCAACGAAGCAGGATTAACTTACCAAGAATACTTAAACGCAGATAAAGCAACGCTTACAGCAGCTCGTGAAAAAGCGAGCGTTAAGCTAAACAAATCAAACCCACACTATCTAATCGACACCATCGCCGACTTGCCTGAAGTAATTGCTGCTATCGAAAAGCGCTTATTGGCTGGTGAGCGTCCTTAATCTCAAGTTCTTTCTGTTTCAGGAAAGCAAATGTTAATTCCTTGTTTAAGCAATATATTAAGCGATGTACTCATTCAAAAGAAGCATATTAGGTGATGTTTCAGTCTAAAGCATGATGAGGAACAAATTTTCTAAGAGTTTTCATCAGACTAACTGGCAAATATACAAAACTAGGCTATAGCTTAAATATAACCATCCTCTAAACAATAAAGGTCACGTAAATATATAATATCTAACAAATTGATTGACTCCAACACTCAATCAAGCCAACCATTTAAGTAACGATAAACATATATGTTCAACTGAACACACCTTGATTCACTTATTTCAGCAGTGTCTCCCCTTATTAAGTGATGGTTTTGGTGAGTTCAAACAACAAGAGTTAATCCAAGGACAAAATTATGAAGAAACTCTCGAAAATCATGAGTGCTATTGTTGCCGCTTCCAGTCTAGCAGCAGCACCTTCAATCGCAGCTACGACTTATGTCGGCGGTAAGTTAGGCATGGGCTGGCTAGACAGCGCGTGCGTTAGCGGTGAAAAGTGTGATGATGATGCTATCGGTGCAGGAATCTATTCTGGATACAGACTTAATGAGAGACTTGGTATCGAACTTAGTTCCGACTTCTTGGGTGACTACAAGACGAGCTTTTCAAAAAATGGAACAACAGCTACATTCAGTGACCCTTTGATCGCGATATCACTAACACCAATGTACCGTCTACCTATACAACAAAAGTTTGATGTCTTTTTCAAAGCAGGTCCTGCATACATTTCACACGGCGGTGAAGATGATTTTGTATTATCCGCTGGTATTGGTCTAGAAAAGCAATTATCCCCTGATTGGGCGCTTCGTCTTGAATACCAATATTTTGATGATTTCGACGACAAATTTGTACAAAACCTAAACTCAAACCTCCTATCTATAGGCATAAGTTACAGTTTTGGCACAGGTACTGCCACAGCGGCGGCAGCAGTAACTCAAGCCCCGTCTGAACCAATCGCAGAGCCAGAAACTGTGGTTGTTGAAGAGGAAGCTGAGGTGATGGTTACCAAAGTGCAAACTGAGAGCTTCTCTCAAGGTACATTTGCGACTAACAGCACAGAGCTTTCAGACGAAGGTAAAGCCGCTATACAGCCAATTGTGGAAGTCTTACAAACATACCCTCAGTCTACCGTTAACATTGTTGGTCACACAGATTCAACAGGTGCAGCTGAATACAACATGATGATCTCTAAGAAACGTGCGGCAGCAGTAGCAGCATACATCGAAGAGCAAGGCATTGAGTCAAGCCGCATTACCGCTTCTGGTGAAGGGGAAGAAAACCCAATCGCATCAAACGATACAGCTGAAGGTCGTGCACAAAACCGTCGTGTTGAAGCAACAATTCCAAGCTTCGAGTACCAAGAAGACGTTCAAGTTGAAGAGGTTATCGTAGAGACAGTGGAATAATCGCATTCCGCCGCAATCACGATATCTTCCTTAATAATAAGGGCGGAGCACTGTTCTGTGCTCCGCCCTTTTCTGTATCTGTTTGACATTGAAGCTAGCGGTCTAATTCTAATGCGCAGTCATTTGCTCAGAATTAAACAATTTCCCAGCTATGCGTCATTTCTATGCCTGCACCTAGCATTAGGCACACTGAACAGTACTTTTCCAATGAATCAGCGCATACTTTTGCAACTAACTCAGGATCAAGGTTGTCACCTGAAACTTCAAAGTGAATGTTAATCGCAGTAAAGATTTTTGGCGCGGTTTCACGACGTGTAGTTTCAAGCTTTGCGTTACAACCTGTAATGTTTTGACCAGCAGATTTCAAGCCATCTACCACATCAACAGAGCTACATCCACCAGCGGCCATAAGGACCATTTCCATCGGGCTTGGTGCCGTTGCACCACCGCTGCCATCCATAACAATAGAGTGGCCTGATTGAGATTGACCCAAGAATTTAAAACCTTCGACCCATTTAACTTCTGCTTGCATGCTGTTCCTTAGATGACCGATAACCGCCATCACTGTCTGTTATTTATTGTTAGTATCGACACCCTACTACTGGTAGCATTCATGAGCAAGATTTTCTCTGACACATATTTTTTTCATGAATAGTGCAATTTTTTCCATCTAAAACCTGTCTCTATTCGTACATTCAAAATCGAATGAAAAAGAACGTCAAGATGAGGTATCTATGAATAAATTATCTAAAATATTGGTATCACTCGTGGTTGCACTACCACTGATTTCGTTGTTTGTCAGCCAAACTGGCACTGCCAATACAATGGATAAAACGGCTAATTCAGGGAAAAGTGAAATCGCGACACTCGCGGGTGGTTGTTTTTGGTGTACAGAGTCTGACTTAGAGAAACTAAAAGGCGTAACAGACGTTATCTCTGGATACTCTGGTGGCGAGCTCGAAAACCCAACCTATAAACAAGTTTCTTCAGGTAAGTCTGGTCACATCGAAGTGATCAACGTGACCTATAACCCTGATGTTGTTAGCTATGAAAAGGTACTTGACCAATTCTTCCGACATATCGATCCAACCGATGACAAAGGGTCATTCGTAGACCGTGGTCCGCAATATCGACCTGCCATTTTCTATCATAACCAAGAGCAAAAAGACGTTGCTCAGAACTTTATGATGGAGATCGACAAGGCTCAAATCTTTGGTGCACCACTAAAAACAGAACTGATCAAATTTGAGAAGTTCTGGCCAGCAGAAGATTACCATCAAGATTATTACAAGAAGAGTAAGGTTCGTTATAACTACTACCGCTACGCTTCAGGTCGTGATCAGTATTTAGATAAAATCTTCGGTGATGATAGAAAGGACAACCCTAAAACACTACGTCAGATCATCGACAGTAAAAATGCGACAGCGAATGCTAAAACATACGTAAAACCGTCTGATGCAGAGATCAAAGCGAAGCTTACAGCACTTCAATACGATGTAACGCAAGAAGACGCTACTGAGCGCCCATTTGACAACAAATACTGGGATAACAAAGAGGAAGGTATCTATGTTGATATCGTTACCGGTGAGCCTTTGTTCTCGTCAAAAGACAAATACAAATCAGGTACGGGCTGGCCGAGCTTTACCCAACCAATCAACGAAGCTTACGTAGTGACAACCACAGACTACAAACTGTTGTACCCACGCACAGAAGTTCGTAGCCGATTTGGTGATTCTCACTTAGGTCATGTCTTCAAAGATGGTCCTAAACCAACAGGCTTACGTTACTGCATGAACTCAGCGGCGATGCGCTTTATCCCAGCAGATAAACTGGATGAAGAAGGCTATGATGAATATGTAGAGATGTTTGAGGGCTAAGCATTCAGCGATTAACGCTACACCTATAACAACAAAGCCAGCATAACGCTGGCTTTATGTTTTCTGATTCATTAACAAACGCGCTAGCCTGTTAGAACAGTGTCTTCTGGGTATTTGAGCAGTGAAGGCTCTGGGCGAGCTAACATATACGCCAACGTCAAAGGACCGATACGACCAATAACCATCACAACAATCATAATGTATTTGCCAGGTTCGGTTAGATTTGCGGTTAACCCAGCCGTCAATCCTACCGTTGCAAAGGCAGAAATCACCTCGAACATGACTCGATCAAACGCGGCTTTTTCGGTAAGCATTAACAAAAACATCGCCGTAGTTAATAACGCCCCACTGACCACGATAATGGCCAATGACTTGGTGACCGCCTGCCATGTAACCGTACGTTTAAACATCACGACGTGCTTTTTCTGACGTAGGAATGTCCAAGTCGCGACAAAAGCAACTGCAAAGGTCGATACCTTAATACCGCCACCGGTTGAGGTAGAACCAGCACCAATCAGCATTAACACAATCATCACCAATAAAGCAGGCTGCGTGTACTGAGACAAATCCACACTGTTAAAGCCAGCGGTACGAGCGCTTGCTGATTGAAAAAACGCCGCCAGCCATTGGCCTTGAGTTGATAACCCTTCCATAGTCGCAGAGTTATTTCTCTCCAACAGCCAGAATAATACCGTACCTACCAACAATAGAGTCGGAGTTGCGGTTAGCATGATCTTGGTATGTAAATGTAGATGCTGAAAGCCTTTGCGCCAGTTACTCGATAAGTCACCGACCACCGTGAAGCCTAAGCCACCAAAAATGAACAGAGCCGCTAAGGTAAAGATCACCAATGGATCGTCAACAAAGCTCATCATGCTATCTGAGAACAGAGCGAAACCTGCGTTATTGAAGGCTGATATCGCATGAAACAGTGCGTAAAAGCTTCCGGTTGCCCAGCCCATTTCAGGCACCCATCGGAAGCAGAGCAATACAAAACCAATAAATTCAGCCACTAATGCGAAGACGATTATCTTCTTGACCAATTTTCGAAGGTTAATCTTACGATCTTGTCCCAATGCTTCTTTCGCCAATGCCTGCTGCTTCAAGCTTAACCTAACACCAAACATGTAAAGCAGTACCGCAGATAAAGTCATCTGCCCTAGCCCACCTACCTGCATCAAGAACATCAGCAAGATTTTTCCAGCTAAAGTAAAGTGCTCGCCCGTATCGACGACACCTAAGCCTGTCACACTGATTGCAGAGGTCGCAGTAAACAGCGCATCCGTAAAACTGAGCCCCGTGACAGAGAAAACAGGCAACGTCAGCAAGATGGCCGAGGGAATTAGAACGCCTAAGAAACTGGTCAGGATTATCTTAGGTTCAGAGCCCTTACGAGGCTTTTCATCTCTCTTAAGGGTATAAAAAGTACCTTTTCGTTGAAACGAATTCATACTGTTACCTTATTGCAGTTACCATTACCAATTACGTAATTTTCTAGATAAGGTCTCTTTAGGCCCGGCGATGATCACCACATCCCCAATTTCTAAACTCACTTCCAGTTCAGGCGCTTTAGTCAGATTCGGTCCGCGTTTAAAACCAAGAACTTCAACACCCACCTCTTTGCAAAGCTTCAAATCACGAAGTTGTTTACCTAATAACTTGGCACCGATAACAATTTCGGTCATCGCTAACCCACTACCGAGGTCGATAAATTCAAGAACGCGTCTATCCAGCATCTTCCTTGCGACACGAATACCCATGTCTCGCTCCGGCATGATGATATGGTCAGCGCCAATTTTAGAGAGGATCTTACCGTGGAATTTATCGTTCGCCTTAACCCAAACGGTTTTAGCTCCCGACTCTTTTACGACCAGAGTAGTCAGAATGCTCGAGTTCACATCAGAACCAATCGAAACCATTACCATATCGTACTCATCGAGCCTCAGCTCTTTAACCGTCTCTTCACTCGTACAGTTAGCAACAATCGCTTGTGAAACAAAGGCCGCGGCTTCTTTCACTCGCTCCTCATCAATATCGACGGCTAACACCTGTGAGCCTGAACTTTGAAGTTCTTGGCAAACAGATAAACCAAAACGCCCTAAACCGATAACTGCATATTGTTTGTCGCTCATTTGAAATCCTGTTTAGAAATTTTTAATTACACGGGATAGCCAAACCTACATTAGTTTCTATCTCAAAAAAAGTCAGTTCTGCAATAAATAGAGTTATACTATTGTTATAATCGCTTGATTTATAAAGGTAGAGAACATCTCGAGTTTCTGCTAATTTCCAATTCATAATTTCTGCGGCAGCACACACAATGAATGAATTATTGACCCAAGTACAAACCTACATCAACCAGACCCATAGTGACTGGGCGAATAGCGTCCTATTCATCACTATTGCGAGTTTTCTCGCTTGGGTAGCTTGGCGAATAATCCATAATCGCTTGGAAGTTCTGGTACAGAGAACCCACTTTCACTGGGATGACCTACTACTAGAGGCACTGAAAACCCCTGTCAGTACGTTACTTTGGTGTTGGCCAGCGACCGTATCTGTCGGGTTGATTCTTCAAGATCAGTTTGGCAATGAAATCAACTGGTTAAAAACTCTCAAGCACATATTGATCATATGTACCTTCGTTTGGTTCACCTTACGAATGATCACCAATGCTGAAGCATACGTCTTAGAGCAAAAAAACAGGGATGAGACAACTGTACAGGCGATCGCAAAAGTAGCTCGCCTATTCTTTATGGTCATGGGTGGCCTGACGATCATGCAAGCATTCGGTCTTAGCCTATCAGGCTTGCTGACCTTTGGTGGTGTGGGTGGTTTGATTGTCGGTTTGGCAGCAAAAGATCTACTCTCGAACTTCTTTGGCGGCATGATGATCTACTTCGACCGACCTTTTAAAGTCGGTGATTGGATTCGCTCTCCTGACCGTCAAATCGAAGGTACCGTCGAACGTATTGGCTGGCGCATGACCATCATTCGTACATTCGATAAACGCCCACTGTACGTGCCAAACTCGGTATTCAGTAACATTGTGGTGGAAAACTCATCGCGAATGCTAAACCGCCGAATTAATGAAACCTTTGGGCTTCGTTACGAAGACGCGAGCAAGTTAGCTGCTATCGTGGATGACGTAAAAGCCATGCTTGAAACGCACCCAGACATCGATGCTAAGCAGACACTCATCGTGAATTTCGATAAGTTTGGCCCATCAACGCTGAACTTCTTCATCTACACCTTCACTAAGACCGTCAACTGGGTGAGATACCATGAAGTGAAACAAGATGTGCTACTGCAGGTGCTAGCAATCATTCACAAACACAATGCGGATATCGCTTTCCCAACTCAAACACTAAAAATCGATCCACAAGGTTTGAGTGAAGTTCAAGATATGGCTATTTCGAATCCATCAGGTCATCAATAAACAGCGTATTTACTGTTTATAGGTAACTAAATGGGTTATCGATAATTAAAAAGAGTGAAGCGTGGTAACATGGCGCCAGTATTTTAATGCACCCTGTACCACGCTATGATTTTACCTGTCATTCTAGCTGGCGGCTCTGGTAGCCGCCTCTGGCCACTATCTCGCGAGCTTTACCCAAAGCAGTTCCTCAATATTGCTGGCGAACAATCGATGCTCCAGCAAACCCTTATACGCCTACAAGGTCTTGAAGCGCACTTGAGTAATGCAGAATGTGCGGCTCCCTTCATTATCTGTAATGAAGAGCACCGCTTTATTGCTGCGGAACAGGCTCGCTCGGCCAACATAGAACACAGTGGTATTTTGCTAGAACCTGTCGGAAGAAACACAGCTCCCGCCATCGCACTCGCTGCATTACAGGCTTTAAATCACACCAGATGTAACCAACAAAATGAGTCAGATCCAATATTATTGGTACTGGCTGCTGATCATCACATCGCTAAAACAGCAGAATTTCAGCAAACGGTGGCGAGAGGTGTTGAATACGCAAAACAAGGTAAACTGGTTACTTTTGGTATTACTCCAAGCGCACCAGAAACTGGCTATGGTTATATAAAACAAGGAGATCCACTCTCCCACCATTCTTTTGCCATTGAATGTTTCGTTGAAAAGCCAGATCTAGCCACCGCAGAACAATACGTTAATTCGGGCCAATACCTCTGGAACAGCGGTATGTTCATGTTTAAAGCCTCACGCTACTTAGAAGAGCTAGCAAAACATCATCCACAGATCCTTGAGGCCTGTAAAAGCGCTCTCGAAAAACAAAATACTGACCTCGATTTTATCCGTATTGACGCTGAAGCATTCAAAAGCAGTCCAAGTGACTCTATCGACTATGCCGTGATGGAAAAAACGTCAGATGCTGCGGTAATTTCGATGGATGTTGGTTGGAATGATATTGGTTCATGGTCTGCAATCTGGGATGTCAGTGATAAAGATGAACACAACAATGTGATTGAAGGCGATGTGTTAACTGTCGATTCTCAGCACAACTATATCCACGCTGAAAACAAACTGGTTGCGACTGTAGGTGTCGAGAATCTCATTATTGTCGAAACAAAAGACGCCATACTCGTCGCGAACAAAGACAAAGTTCAAGACGTGAAATCGATTGTCAGCCAACTGAATCAAGCAGATCGCACAGAACATGTTCATCACCGCGAAGTGTTTAGACCTTGGGGTAAATACGATGTAATTGACCTAGGCAAACGCGACAAGGTTAAACGCATCACCGTAAAACCCGGTCACAAGTTATCCCTACAGATGCATCACCATAGAGCAGAACACTGGGTTGTTGTAGCAGGTGTTGCGAAGGTGACCAATGATGAGAAAACCTATCTCGTTGAAGAAGACCAATCCACTTATATTCCGCTAGGACACATACATAGCCTAGAAAATCCAGGGGACGCTCCACTCGAAATGATCGAAGTACAAACCGGTAGCCATTTGAGTGAAGACGACATTATTCGATATCAAGATAGTTACGGGCGAAGCGAACAACCTAGCTCACCTCAAATCAACAAATCGAACTAAAGCAGCGACGATAGAATGAAACAGAATTTAGATCTCAGCTGCTTTAAAAATAACGATATCCGAGGAATCATTGGTAAACAAATCAATGAGCGCCTAGCTTACCTGCTTGGTATAGCATTTGCCGAATATGTCCTTGCAGAAACATCTAAAACGTCATTCGATGAGCTGGCTCAAGTAGTCATTGGTCGTGATAATCGTGGAACCTCATTGCCACTGCAGAAAGCGATGACCAAGGGTTTGATTGAATCAGGGATAACCGTGGTAGATCTCGGTATGACAGGCACAGAAGAAGTCTACTTTGCGACTCGCCACCTACAAGCCATTGGCGGAGTCCAGATTACAGCAAGCCACAATCCAATCAATTACAATGGTATGAAGTTAGTCGGTCTAGACGCTAATCCGATCAGTAAAAACAATGGGTTAGATGTAATTAAACAGCGTATTGAAGCTCTACAGTATGAGGGCGTAAGCGAACAACCGATCAGCCATGAACAAGCCGATAATTCCATTAGAGCGACCAGTATCCTAGCTCCTTATGTGAATCACCTACTCTCTTACATAAAGCCGTCAAAGCTATCACCGATGAAGATTGTCGTTAACGCGGGAAACGGCGTTGCTGGGCATGTCATTGATGCGTTAGAGACCAAATTCAATGAACTGAATGCTCCAATCACCTTCATCAAGGTTCACCACATTCCTGATGGGATGTACCCAAATGGCATCCCTAACCCTTTACTCAAAGAAAACCAAGCTGCGACTCGCGATGCTGTTTTAGAGCACTCCGCAGACCTTGGCATCGCCTGGGATGGTGATTTTGATCGTTGTTTCTTCTTTGATGAAAAAGGTAATTACATTGAGGGTTACTACATCGTCGGTCTGCTAACCGAAGCCTTCTTACTGAAGGATTCCAATGCAACTGTACTACACGACATGCGCATGACATGGAATACAATAGAGGTTGCCGAGAGATTAGGTGGAAATGCAGTGGGCGTAAAAGCTGGGCATGCTTTGATCAAAGAGAAAATGCGAGAGCTCAACGCTGTGTACGGTGGAGAAATGAGCGCACATCACTACTTCCGTGATTTTGGATATTGCGACTCAGGGATGATTCCTTGGCTACTCGTCATCGAACTGATCAGTAAGACTCAACAATCGCTTCATCAACTTATCAGCTCTAGCGTAGAAAGATTCCCCTCTTCTGGAGAGATCAATCGCAAGGTAGCAGACCCAGAACAAGCTATCGTTCGTGTACTTTCATGCTACCAAAAGCGTGCTGTAAACATAGATCATACCGACGGTATTAGCATGGATATGGGTACTTGGCGCTTTAACTTAAGGAAATCCAATACCGAGCCACTAATCCGCCTTAATGTAGAAACCAAGCAAGATAAAGATTTGTTGTCACTTAAAGTCGACGAGCTAGTGTCTTTCCTAGTTTAAAAATACAGGTCACTTCCTATTAGCGATTAGAGACTATTAAAAAGCCCTTACTCACAAAAGCGAGTAAGGGCTTCAATTGTCTAAGTCGTTCTAGAGACTAATTAAAGTCACTAATTTACTTGTTACGGCGAGCTTCAACTGCATCTGCCAGTTGACGAAGTACTGTTTCAGTATCTTCCCAACCAATACAAGCGTCAGTAATTGACTGGCCATATGTTGGAGCTTTGCCGTCAACCAAATCCTGGCGGCCTTCAACTAGATGAGATTCGATCATCACACCAAAGATAGCTTTGTCACCACCAGAGATCTGTGCGCTCACGTCATCCGATACGTTCAGTTGGCGCTTAAATTGCTTAGAGCTGTTTGCGTGGCTAAAGTCGATCATTACTTTCTGTGGTAGGCCTGAGGCTTCAAGCTCTTGCTTGATCTTACCAACGTGCTCTGCGCTGTAGTTTGGCTCTTTACCACCACGTAGGATGATATGACAATCAGGGTTACCAGCCGTTTCAACGATAGCTGAATGGCCATACTTAGTTACAGACAAGAAGTGGTGAGAAGCACTTGCAGAGCGGATTGCGTCTGTTGCGATCTTGATGTTGCCATCAGTACCATTCTTGAAACCAACAGGGCATGAAAGACCAGAAGCTAGCTCACGGTGAACTTGAGATTCCGTAGTACGTGCGCCAATTGCACCCCAGCTAATTAAGTCTGCTACGTATTGAGGCGTGATCATGTCTAGGAATTCACTTGCCGTCGGCATACCCATGTCTGTTAGATCAAGCAATAGCTTACGTCCAAGACGTAGACCATCGTTTAGCTTGAACGTGTCATCCATGTACGGGTCATTGATCAGGCCTTTCCAGCCAACGGTAGTACGTGGTTTTTCAAAGTAAACACGCATTACGATTTCTAGCTTATCGCCTAGTTCGTCACGCAGAACTTTCAAACGCTTACCGTATTCAAGAGCGGCTTCTGGATCATGAATAGAACATGGACCAACGATAACCAATAGGCGGTCATCTTTGTCTTCTAGAATGTTGTGAATTGCTTTACGGCTTTCAAAGGTTGTAGAAGAAGCAACTTCTGTCGCTGGAAACTTTTCTAAAACAGCAACAGGGGGTAATAACTCTTTTACTTTGTTAATTCTTACATCATCAGTCTGGAACATTGCTTACTTCTTCCTATATCTATCCTTGAGCTGAATGTACGTTATCTCACGTAACTTTCCATCAGCACATATCTTCTTGTTCCCTGTAACTTAACTAGTAAAAACGCCAGTTTCAATCACTAATTTAAAAAGAACGCAATTTTTTTTGTGTTTTATATTTAAAACACCCTGTATAACTTTATTTACACGCTATCGATTGCGCAATTTCAATAGGATAACGTTGAATGTTTTTTCACCCATCACTTGTCAACAAAACTGTTCTATCAACAGAAACAAAAAAGCCCACGCTGTTAACGTGAGCTTTATAATTAATTACATTCTTTTCAATGGCTTGACGACACTGTCGAGCCCTTCTATTTTTAGCGCTAGGCACAGTTTGAGCAGGTCACCTAGCTCACCGTTTGGGAACCCTTTCTTGTCAAACCACAACAAATATTCTTCAGGTAAGTCAATTAGTGTGCGGCCGGTGTACTTTCCAAATGGCATCTGCATTCGAGCCAACTTAATCAGGTTCTCTTTCTCTAGCATTGTTCGGTCTTTCTATGCGTCATCGATGTTCTGTAGAGTATCACCTAAACGTTCAACCCAATAGTTGATTGCATCTTTGGCATCATCAAGTGAATCGATCATAGTTGAAAAGTCCTTATTTCCGGCTTCACGATCGATCGATGCGAACAGTGGTGTGCCATCTTGAGCGTCACTCACCAGCAGCTCGACACTCGCACTACCAACATTGGTGTGCTCTCCTGTCGCAACTTTTGAGATGGTCGACATGGCAAGACCAAAAGGTAAGACACTACTGGTAACGGCTAAGATAGGATTTGGCGTTTCAACGTTACTCAATGCGATACTCAGGCGTAACGTTTTGCCCGTCGGCTCACCAACGATCACTTTGTGAGGTGATATTTTCTCTTCTAATCGGTTCACCATGTGGTCGGTAAGTTCCTGAATTTCTTCTTGATCTAACGAACCTTCTTCGGCAAGCACAAAGATTTGGTCAATGACGACAGAATCATAGTCATCCAACTTACTCTTCAAGCGGTCGGCGTCACGCAGCCCTAATCTTGCCCAAACGAGGTCAACTCCCCCGTCAGGGCCAGGCTGAAAATCTTCATAAGTGGTGAATTTGGTAGCAGTCTTGATTGGGCCGCCTGCACAACCAAACAAAAAGATGCTGGTTGCGACAAGCAAAAATAGTTTTAGAGGATTCATAGCGCACTTAGGTTGGAAGAAAAACACCCAAGTATGCTATACCATATGTAAAAAGTTTGTAGAAAAAGGGGCTATAACTCAGAGCTAACTCTAAAATTAGTTGTGTTGAACAGTGTGAGCATACTCTACGATAACTTGATTTCCTTCGATGTAAGCATTTTGGATCTCTCCATCAACACTCATTCTACTTTTCAGATAGACCACTTTAGGACCAGAGTCATTTCCTTCTTTAAGTGACGGGAATACGTTTCTCGGTTCCAAGTGAAGTAGACGACAGAAATGGCTCACAAATGACATAGTCAGCGGCGACTCCCCTCGCAACATATTTGAGAAATCAAGCTGACTCATTCCAAGCTTCTTTGAAAACTCCATCTGCGTGATTCGCATTCGCGATTTTTGTGACATCCACGTTTGGTACAACGCTTCTCTATCTTGTTCAGTGAATTCCATACTGACTCCTTTATATAATTCATACCAATTAATTGTCCGGTTTTTCATACATAACGTGTCAGGGTTTGGTTAGTGGAAACCAAAGGTTTGGTTTTGATATGCGCTCAATCGTTATCAGCAACTAAAGTTAAGCACCCAAACCATTCATAAAAACAATTAGAGCAAATGCTTTCTTAATTTATTTCAATCACTTATAGGTAAATAAAGAATACATTTAGCAAGTTAATTTGTGACAAGAATTAAAAGTTCGAGATTAGCATTCCACATTTCAATCTATTCATTCGCATTTATAAAACGCGTTGACTACATTTCGCTTGCTTAAACGCACTTCTGGCAAACTATTTGAAAGAATAGGACGCAAAGCCACCGCTCTGTCGACAATTATTCTGTCTATGATAGCGGAGCTGCCACTTAATAGGATTTAAGTGCAAATGCGTGCCGGAGTGTTCTCTTTTTTGTCGGCCAAATACAGTAAGGACAAATAATGAAACAACTCCCAAAAAAATCACTCATCGCTCTGTCGCTACTAAGCGTTAGTGGTGCAAGCTTCGGTCACGGTTATGTCTCGGCATACAATAATGGCGTAGCTGAAAGCCGTGTAGCGCTGTGTAAGTTCCCTGCGAGTGATACACAAGAGAAGAACACCAACTGTGGTGGTATCCAATACGAACCGCAAAGTGTGGAAGGCCCTGAAGGCTTCCCAGAGGTTGGCCCTGCTGATGGAAAAATCGCTAGTGCGCAATCTTCTTTAGCGGCTGCGCTAGACGAGCAAACGGCAGACCGTTGGGTTAAACGCCCTATCCAATCTGGCTCTCAGTACTTTGAGTGGACATTTACAGCAAACCACGTGACTCACGATTGGAAATACTACATTACAAAACCAGACTGGAATCCAAACCAGCCTTTGGCTCGCAGTTCTTTTGATCTAACACCATTCTGTGTAGTCGAAGGCAATATGGAACAGCCACCAATGCAAGTAAGCCACTTGTGTAATGTCCCTGAGCGTGAAGGCTACCAAGTGATTCTTGCTGTTTGGGATGTGGGTGATACTGCAATGGCTTTCTACAACGTTATTGATGTGAAATTTGATGGCGATGGCCCGATCATTCCTGATTGGGACCAAGGCGGTCAAATCAACCCAACTCGCGACCTAAACATCGGTGATGCCGTTTACACTCGTGTCTTTGACCAATCTGGTGAGAACGCTTCATACAGCACAGAGCTAGTCATTGAGAACAACGAACAAGGTAAAGCGAATAACTGGTCTTATGCATTGGCATCAAAGATCAACCAAGAGCAGACGCAAATCAAAGCGGGTCAATTGAACGACCAAGGTGATTTCGCTCCTGTATACGGCTCAAATCCAGTTTACTTAAAAGCAGGTTCAGGCTTTAAGAGCGTAGAGATCGGCTACAAGATTGATACTCCAGAGCCAGAGCATGAAGTTGAAGTAACAGGTTTAGAATCAGAGTACATTATCGATGAGAGTCAACCGACTCAACTTGATCTTACTCTAGCGGCAACAGGCGATGTTCAAGCAGAACTCACGGTATACAACCACCATCGTGAAGCACTTGCGTCTCAGAAATCTGAACTTAAAGACGGACAAGTTGAAGATGTTCAGTTGACTCTGTCTAAATCTGAAGCTGGCCACCACATGCTTGTGGTTGTAACTAAGGATGACCAAGGCAACTTAGTTGACCAAAACACGCTTGATTTCCACCTTATGGACGAGCAAACACCGCCACCAGCAGGCGATTACGATTTCGTATTCCCTGAAAGCATTGAATCTTACACTGAAGGTACAAAAGTACTGAGCAGCGACGGTAGCGTTTATCAGTGTAAAGAGTTCCCATACTCTGGTTACTGTATTCAGTGGGCACCAACGGCAACTCAGTACGAACCTGGTGTAGGCTCACACTGGCAAGATGCTTGGTACAAAGTCGACTAATTGATCGCTCTGTGCTTACTTTCATGATAGTGAAACTAAGCAATCAGCCAAACAAAAACGGATGCCAAGCGCATCCGTTTTTTATTCAGTATTCATCTACAAGTCTGATCTTAAAGGAGGTAATGGTCTGCCAGCAAAGCAACAAACAAAATCATGAGATGATAAATAGAAAACTTGAATGTCTTCATCGCCATGTTAGGCTCATCACGATACTTCAATACCCAGGCATGATAAACAAACCCACCGTTGAGCACCAAAGACGCGCTCAGGTATATCCAACTGCTCATTCCAACCAATACTGGCAGCACACACACGATGCTCAGCAATAGTGTATACAGCAGAATTGAAGTCTTGGTGTAAGTTATCCCATGTGTCACAGGCAACATCGGGATATCTACCTTGGCATATTCGTCACGACGATGAATCGCAAGCGCCCAAAAGTGAGGAGGTGTCCAGATGAAGATGATCATCACCAGTAGCCATGCGTTGGAGTGCAACTCGTTAGTCACTGCCGTCCAACCCAATAAAGGTGGCATTGCCCCTGCGATCCCTGCAATGACAATGTTCTGTGGCGTCGCTCGTTTTAAATACATGGTATAGATAACCGCATAACCTAATAAGCTCGCAAAGGTTAGCCAAGCCGTAAGCGGGTTAACTAACAAGGCTAAAGTCACAAAGCCAAGTAAACCGATACCTGCTGCAAAGGCGAATACTCGTACACTGCTGAGCTCACCCGATGGTAAAGGACGACGATTAGTACGAGACATTTGCCCGTCGATCTTCTTGTCGATCAAGTGATTAAATGCAGCGGCTGAACCCGCCATCAACCCTATCCCTACCATGCCAAATAATGCTTGCTGTAATGGCAATCCATTAGGCACCGCTAAACACATGCCGACTAATGCTGTTAACAACATCAAAGCAACCACTTTAGGCTTAGTCAGTGTTAAATAGACCTTCCAAGCTGCTTTGTTTTGAGCAGCAACTTCATGACTTGAAGCGGTATCTTGAACCACAATTTGATGCTGTGTTGAAGTTCTACTGACCATGATTACCTCCTTGTAATACACTGTTCTTTGCCAAGCGCTCACTTGGTTTTCGTTGCCACACTACAAAGTTTGTCGCAACCAGACTGACAAGCAGCATCGCCGCAACTAAGTTATGAAGCACTGCCACTGAAATCGGTAGATGGAACCACACGTTACTGATCCCTAAACTGACTTGCACGGCTAATACCAATGCCACAATGACACCCAGTTTTTGGTGCGCTGTTTGACCAAGCTTCCACAACTGATACACGACCATTAGCACCGTTATCGTTGCCACAATAGCGCCAAACCTATGCATGACATGTATGGTGAGCCTTGCGGGATACTCGAGCACACCAAACTCATAGTTATCATGCCCATGCTGTGCAAAGTCGAACGCATTCTTAAAATCTAGGTAGCTTATCCAATTACCTTCACAGATAGGCAGTTGAGTACATACCAGCGCGGCATAATTTGAAGACGTCCAACCGCCAAGTAAGATCTGTCCAATTACAACCATCAGGCCAAGTAACGCAGCAAACTTGCTCGTCGCCGAGTATGTCGTTTCACTGAACCGAGTCTGGAAATTAGAGAGGCGACAATACAGTAGGCAGAGCAGAGACAGCAGAGTGAACCCTCCCATCAAGTGCGCCATCACCACAACAGGCATCAGTTTGAGAGTCACTGTCCACATCCCTAACAAAGCTTGAAAGATCACCGTTGCTGCAATAAGTAACGGTAGTCCAGCAGAAGTGATGTTCTTCTTAATACACCAAGCAACTACAACAAAGATGAGAAGCCCTAATGAACCAGCAAAGTAGCGATGTATCATCTCTATCCAAGCTTTATTAGCCTCAAGAGCACGTTCAGGGAATTGGAGGTTAGCTTGGTTCACTGCTTGTGCATCAGACGGTACTGTGAGCTTTCCATAACACCCAGGCCAGTCAGGGCAACCAAGCCCAGCATCCGATAATCGGGTATAAGCACCGAGCACAATCACTGTCAGCGTCAGTAAGATAGTCACTCGCATCACGAGCATGAGTAAATCAGGGGCTTTGTTCTGCATCGTTTATCTCCCTATACTTATTCCCTTTCGCTGCCAGAGTTCAGTCACCACAGTCAAACCGATTCGCTTATCAACTATCCAACACGTGATAGCTTTAGAAGCTTTCTGAGGTCATGAACCATGCCTTTGGACTGCCCGACTAACTGCGACGGTTCTGAGACACTTTTGTATTCCATAACGAGTTGCCCAAGGGGATCAATGATAACAATCGAAGCTGGTGCAAACTTAGTGCTCAACTGCTCCCCACCAGACAGAAATGACAAATCAGGTTTGTTAAATGCTCCTGGTAATGCATCCCCTTCAGAAACAAAAACCACAGCTGTCACTCGTTCTTTGTTCTTCCCTAGCGCTAAGTAGCTTTGGTTCAAGTAATGGAGTTGTTGTTCGCATAAGCTATCGCAGTCCGTTGGCGCAATGTAACCCACCAACCACCCTTCTCCTTCCATCGGCGTCGTCAGCCCAAAATCTTGTAGAGTCACTCTTGGCTCAACTAACTCCCCACTGTTTGTCACACCAGATGTGTACCAATTCTGCTCTAATACAGTTTTAGCAATAATGGCAGGTAAGGCGAAGACCAAGATCAACCCGATGAAGATAAGTCGACCACGTGAGCGGCGCTGTTTAAACGCAGCAAGATTAGCATCGGTACTTTCCTTTTTAGTTTGTGTTTGAGACTTATCCATTTTGATTCCCTGTATTAGTCGCTGCCGATCACTAACCGTGTTTATGTCGTTACAAGCATTTACTTCTTATTCATGTGACTATGTTTCTTCAAGTATCTGAACCCAATCAACAACATCAGCGAAAGCAATACTGCAGCCATCACAAACCATTGAAATGAGTAACCGAAGTGCTTCTCAGACTTCATCGCAGTCGGGCGCCATAGCATTTCATAAGGCCATGAATCTAAGCTCTGAGGTTGAAAAACGAACGGTAACACCTCTTGCCCTGTGTATTGTGATAACGCTTCTATGTTGATATTTTGAATCCTTTTCGGCGTCGTGTTTTCTAGCCCAAGTTCCTGACTTAACGGATTCACCGAACGTGTGTACAAGCGACCAGACATCTCGATTGGTAGCGTGATCTTTCCTATTCCTGGTAGCTCTCTTCTGTCATTACTTGCTGCAACGAATCCAAGATCGATCAAAAGCTGTTTTCTTCCATCTTGAGTTTGAACCTCGCCCAGCATGTAAATCACATACCCCACCGTTCCTTGATTGATTTGATTGTCCAGCAAGAGAATTAAACCACTCGATTTCACTAATTCGACGTCAGCGTTCAAGCCATTTAAGGTCGAAGGGGGCACCGACTGCTGAGTTCCAACGCTTGCCTCTCGCCATTCAGTGAGCACTGCATCTAGTGGTTTAGAAGGTTGCACAGATCTCTGCGATAGCTGCTGCTCATAACGTAGTTTCTCGTTACCTCTGTCTAACTGCCATAAACCCAACTTGATTAAAGTGCCGACTGAAACCAAAGTTAAAGCAACCGCAAACCAAAAACCTTTACTGCGGAACGTTCGTTCATCATGATTCAAACGGTTTGGAGTTATCACTATGGCGTCACCTACCTTTATCCTGTTATTCAAAGTTGTGTTAGTTGCCCTGCTATTTTTCATCGCATTCAACTTAATGAAAGGGCTCATTCAAATCGCTTCTAGCAAACACAATGGCAAAAAGCTGAGTCACTTCTTGGGGCGTCGAGTCATGTGGTCAGCCGTTGCTGTGTTACTGCTATTGCTTGCTTTAGGGTCAGGAGTGATAACTCCCAACCCTCGTCCTTATTAAGCCCTTTAGCTCTGTCGCTTCGCTAAAGTACGTATACAAACACGAATAATCCTAACCACACCACATCAACAAAGTGCCAATACCAACTGCCGGCTTGGAATGCAAAATGGTCTTTGGGTGTAAAATGATCTTTGGCAACCCTAGCCAACAGCACGATTAAAAAGATCGTCCCTAAGCAGACATGTAAACCATGGAAACCCGTCAGTAAGAAGAAGGTGTTGCCATAGATTCCCGATTGAAGAGTAAGGCCCATATCTTGATAAGCATGGATATACTCTTCAACTTGGAAAAATAGGAAGAACCCAGCCAGAACGATGGTGATCTCTAACCAAACGATTAATGCCATGCGCTTGTTTTGTTCGAGGCTTAGATGGGCCATATGCAGCGTGATGGACGAAAGCAATAGGATAATGGTGTTTTTGAGTGGAATTCCTTGCCATGGCATAGCTTGTGTTGTTACGCCATCCGGTGTCGTAGTCAGCGGCCACATTGATTGGAACATTGGCCACAATACTTCATGAGTCATTTCATTGTTGCCCGCCCCGCCAATCCATGGGACAGAAATCATACGAGCGTAGAACAGCGCGCCAAAGAAAGCACCGAAGAACATGATTTCAGAAAAGATGAACCAACTCATGCCTTGCCTGAAAGAGCGGGATATTTGCTCAGAATAGAGGCCGCTCAAGGATTCTGTAATCACGTTGCTAAACCAACCCGCAAGCATGTAAAGCAACACCGCAAACCCGACGAACAACACAGCCTTACCGAACACACCGCCAGCGGCATCAGTGCCCATGTTTTGCACGGTTAACCCTGCTCCAACCGCAACAAGAAATAGCGCAACGGCACCGACTAATGGCCAATGGCTTTGATGTGGAACGAAATAAACTTCCTTTTTAGAACTCATCGCTCAACTCCTTTTGTTGATTCTGGTTCCTAGTTACTCGCGATTACATTAGGCTCGGCACTACTTGATTCCCCGACCACCTCATTCGTAATGTTAAATAGCGTATAAGAGAGCGTCAGTGTGTGAATCGATTCTGGAATATCTGGCTCTATGTAAAATATCAAACCCATTTCAGCGCTTTTATGCCCCTCTAATGGCTGCTGGTTAAAGCAGAAGCATTCCATCTTATTAAAGTAAGTCGCCCCCATCCCTGGAGATACTGAAGGCACAGCCTGCCCCACTAGAGAGTTTCCTGATAAATTTTTGGCGATGTAATTCGTTTGAATTACCTCACCAGGGTGAACCTCTAACACACGATCTTCAGGAACGAACTGCCAGGGCATATCAGGTTTGATGTGCGACATAAACTCCACACGAACTGTGCGAGAATAATCTGGCTGCATCCCACGTGGCTGTACCGCAGACACGGTATTAGTTTTGCCGTTGATTCCCAAAGCCTCGCACATCACATCGTAGAGTGGCACCAAAGCAAAACCGAAGCCAAACATCGCTACCACACTCAATACCAAGTAACCCGTTAGCTTTTTAGTTGATCGCTTCTTGGTTGACCGCTTTGGTTGGTTTTTATCTAGTTCGCTTTGCTTATCACTCATAGCCCATCTCCCTAATCGACTTTAGGCGGATGAGTAAAAGTATGATGAGGCGCAGGGCTTGGTACCGTCCACTCTAACCCTTCAGCACGTTCCCATGGCTTGCTTGGTGCTAGCTCGCCGCCTTTCACACACTTGATAACTAGCCACAAAAAGATGAGTTGCGATAAACCAAAGGCGAAGCCCCCTATCGACACCACTTGGTTAACGTCAGCGAACTGGATAGCGTAGTCTGGAATACGACGTGGCATCCCCGCTAAACCTAGGAAATGCATAGGGAAGAAAAGAACATTCACTGAGATTACTGACGTCCAGAAATGCCATAGACTGAGCTTGTGGTCGTACATATGACCAGTCCATTTAGGTAACCAATAATAAGCGGCGGCCATTATCGAGAACACGGCACCAGTCACCAGAACGTAGTGGAAGTGAGCCACTACAAAATAGGTGTCGTGGTATTGGAAATCTGCAGGAACAATGGCGAGCATCAATCCAGACAAGCCACCTATCGTGAACAGAACGATAAAGGCAATGGTGAACAGCATTGGGGTTTCGAAAGTCAATGCGCCTCGCCACATGGTTGCGACCCAGTTAAAGACTTTCACGCCTGTCGGCACAGCAATCAACATGGTGCAATACATGAAGAACAGCTCTGCAAAGACGGGCATCCCCGTGGTGAACATATGGTGTGCCCAAACTAAGAAGGACAAGATTGCGATACTACAGGTCGCGTACACCATTGAGTGATAACCGAACAAACGCTTGCCACTAAATGCAGGGATAATTGCTGAAACAATACCAAAGGATGGCAAAATCATGATGTAAACTTCAGGGTGCCCAAAGAACCAAAATATGTGCTGGAACATGACGGGGTCACCGCCACCGGCCGCATCGAAGAAGCTCGTCCCAAAGTATTTGTCGGTCAACACCATGGTCACGGCCCCTGCGAGAACTGGCATTACGGCTATCAGCAAGAAAGCGGTAATTAACCAAGTCCAAACAAACATTGGCAATTTAAACCAAGTCATACCCGGAGCTCTCATGTTCACGATAGTCACGATAACGTTGATCGCGCCCATGATTGAGCTAATACCCATGATGTGAACAGAGAATACAAACAAAGCTGTGCTATCTGGGCCATACGTCGTTGAGAGCGGTGCGTAGAATGTCCAACCAAAGCTAGGACCGCCCCCTTCAGTAAACAAAGATCCAATCAAGATTAGGAAGGCGAAAGGTAGAATCCAGAAACTGAGGTTGTTCATTCGAGGTAACGCCATATCTGGAGCGCCGATCATCATAGGGATCATCCAGTTGGCGAGCCCTGTGAATGCAGGCATTACCGCGCCAAATACCATGATCAAGCCATGGACTGTGGTCATCTGGTTGAAGAAATCAGGCTCAACAAGCTGCAGACCCGGTTGGAATAGCTCCGCACGGATCACCATCGCCATCGCACCGCCAGTTAGGAACATGGCGAAACTGAACCACAGATATAGCGTACCTATGTCTTTATGATTGGTTGAATACAGCCAACGCGCCCATCCTTTAGGAGCGGCATGGGAATCGTGATCGTCCGAAGGTAAGTCATGGCTGTCTAAGGTACCATCTAAAGTATGACTTAGAGCCTGGTCTTCTGCAGGCGCCGATTTCACCGGCTTTTCGATTGGTGAACTCATAGCTGCTCCTTAGCATCACTTTGTGCTTCATCCGCAGAGCCTTCCGCTCCACCCGACTGTTTAACCTTATAGGCATAAACATCTGAAGCTTGAACCACATCGCCAGTGTCATTCCCCCAAGCATTTCGTTGGTAGGTCACGACTGCTGCAATCTCTTTCTCAGTCAACTGATTGTCGAAGGCTTGCATTGCCGTGCCTCCTCGACCGTAAACAATAGTGTCGATATGAACATCTACATCTCCAAGAGCAACTGGGCTACCTTTGATAGCAGGAAACGCTCCGGGTATACCTTCACCGTTTGCTTGATGACATACGGCACATCGAGTTTTGTATACCTCTTCACCTATGGTGTTCAACTCTTCCAAAGAAAGTGACGCGTCTAACGCATCTTGAGCCGCTTGTTGTGCGGCAATCGTTAGCTCTTTCTGTTCTGCTAACCATGCGTCAAACTCATCTTCTGCCATGGCATGCACTACTATCGGCATGAAGCCGTGAGCACGACCACAAAGCTCTGCACACTGTCCTCGGTAAACGCCTGGTTCATCAATTTTTGTCCAAGCTTCGTTAATGAAACCCGGAATGGTATCTTTTTTAACGGCAAAGGCCGGAACCCACCAAGAGTGAATCACATCATCTGAAGTCATCAAGAAGCGAACTTTTCGATCGACAGGAAGGACGAGTGGTTTATCAACCTCTAGCAAGTAATGAGCGCCTTTCACTTCAATGCCTTCGATTTCTTTATCACTGGTTGCCAGCAAGCTGAAGAATTCAACATCTTCGCCAAAATAACTGTAATGCCATTTCCATTGTGAGCCAGTAATTTTAACTGTGAGTTCAGATTGGGAGGTGTCTTCCATCGCTATCAAGGTTTTAGTAGCGGGAATCGCCATTGCGATAAGAATAATGATGGGGATAATGGTCCAGAGAATTTCGACTTTGGTACTTTCATGAAAGTGAGCGGCCACCGCGCCCTTCGACTTTCGGTGCCTTAGAATCGAATAAAACATCACCCCGAACACAACGAAGGCGATTGCACAGCAGATGTAGAAGATCAACATGTGAAGTTCATACACTTGACCACTGATCTCTGTTACACCTTGTGTCATGTTATATTCGCTACTCGCATTCACCCACGGCGAAATCGACAGCACAACAAAACTGTTCAAAAGCCACGCTAGCCTAACCAGTAATCTTTTCAAAAGATCTCTCCTTATCCTTCCTAATTGGATACATGCGACCTAAATGTCGTTGCGAACACAACAGCACTCATTGCTGTACCGGCTTCGCATGAAAAGGCTGAATCTCAATCTACTACTCTCGTGAGCACAGCCTATAACGGGCTGCTAGATCCTCTTAACTTACCGACTTATACGTCTATCAAAGTCTGGAGGTTTCAACGAAAGATTCAAAAACGGCGAAATTGTTCAATTTTGTTATATTTATGTAAAAGGCTAGTTAGTGATATCCAATTGTTCAAGGTAAGTTTACTTACAAAATAGTCAATTATTTAGAATGGCTTAGCCCACTTGTCTTTGTCGTTGGAATTTATTTTTAATCGAGTTTTACGATTGCTTTCATGGAAATGATAATCAATATCACTTAAATTAATCCCAACAGTAAGTCATACCGACATAAAAAGGTTCAGTGATTATGCAAGATGCTATGAATTGGTTAGCGAGAGACCCAGATCCAAGAACTCGTGAAGAGCTACAACACCTCATTGATGAGGGAATGCACGACGAATTGAAAGACCGCTTTACGCAGCGATTAGAATTCGGAACAGCGGGTCTTCGAGGTAAAGTAGGATGTGGCCCAAACAGAATGAACCGCTTAGTCATTCAAGAAACCGCGACTGGGCTTGGTCACTATCTAATTGAACATGTAGCAAACGCGACCATGAGAGGTGTCGTTGTGGGCTATGATGGCCGATTAGATTCAAAGCAATTCGCGATTGATACCGCTTCAGTACTGACGGCTTTAGGCATCAAGGTTTATCTAACATCGAATGTAGCTGCGACCCCTATCGTTGCTTTTGGTATCGAGCATTTCAACGCAGCAGCGGCCGTTGTGGTGACAGCTAGCCACAACCCACCTGAATATAACGGCTTCAAGGTATACTGGGAAAATGGCGCACAAATTATACCGCCTCATGATGCAGGTATTGCCGCTGAAATTGACTCCGCAGCGACTAAGCCTATCCCTTTGATGAGCCTCAGTGATGCGGAAACGCAAGGCAAGTTAGTGTGGCTCACCGAGGGTTACTATCAAACCTACCGCGCTGCGATCAACAAAAGCCCATTTGTAAAGAACGATATAGAGTCTGCTAATACCACCATCGCTTATACAGCAATGCATGGGGTGGGCGCACAGATGGCAGAAGATCTTCTGCACGACTCGGGTTTCCATAAGGTATTCAGCGTTGCAGAGCAAAGAGAACCTGATGGCCACTTCCCAACGGTGAATTTCCCTAACCCAGAAGAAAAAGGGGCAATGGATCTTGTGGTTAATCTAGCAAAAAGCGTCGATGCAGATATTGCTTGTGCTAATGACCCTGATGCGGACCGATTTGCGGTTGCAGTAAGAACAGATGACGGCTCATACAAAATGCTGACTGGCGATCAGGTCGGTGTGCTATTCGCGCATTACTTGTTATCAAAACCTCACACCAAAAATCAATTGGTGGGTAACAGTATCGTATCGTCTACCCTCCTTGAGAAAGTCGCTAATTCTCACGGTGCTACCTACTTCCAAACGCTAACAGGGTTTAAGTGGCTAGCTAACATTGGCATGCAGTTGGAAGATGAACAAGACGAATTCCTATTCGCCTATGAAGAGGCGCTAGGCTACACGATTGGAACTCAAGTCCGCGATAAAGATGGTTTGTCAGCCATTGTCGTTTTCGCACAACTGGTCGAGGAGCTAAAATCTCAAGGTCGAACAGTATGGGATCTTCTGGCTCAGATTTCCTTTGAACATGGTGTTCATACCAATGCGCAGCGTAGTATCGCGCTGGACCCAGATTCACCTTCAATTGGCTCTAAGCTTCGCGCAGCACAACCAAAAACAATCAATGGCATTGCGATATCTGTGATTGAAGATCTTCACTCTTCGCTACGCTTCATTACTGGTGGTGCAACAGAGGCGATAAACCTCCCTGCGAGTGACGTACTCATCTATCATCTCGAAGATGGTTCTCGCATTATCGTCCGCCCATCGGGCACAGAGCCAAAGGTTAAGGTTTATTACGAAACCGTGACAAAATTTGAGGGGACAGAAACCTATGACGACACTCGTCAGCGAGGTGAAGAATATATGGATAAGCTCATCGAACAACACCAGAAAGAGCTGAACTCTTAACGGATTAACGCATTAAGAATGCATCAGTTAAATTAAAAATGGACGCTCTAAGCGTCCATTTTTCTTTAAACATCTGGTTGCGGATAATCGCGTTTGGTTGTTACTTATGAAGTGAAGAAAGAAGACAGCATCCAAACCGCTAATACAACAAATACGCCACCCATCACTTTCTGTTGATAGGTACGAAACTTAGCATTTTCTACCAGTGACTTACCGATGGTACCTACCAGAGCTACAAGCAAGAAGTTGAACGTTAAGCCTAACACATTGAGTAATAAGCCTAGCACCAACATCTGTTCGCCCGATGTCGCCTCAATATTTGTCGACACGAACTGAGGTAAAAACATCACAAAGAATACCAAGGCTTTAGGATTCAGCAGGTTACTGATCAGCGCTCTTTGGTAGTAAGCCTTTGCAGCGAAATTATCAGTCAGTTCAGGCGCATTGCCCTGCTCTGTTCGCAGGCAGTCCCACCCCATTTTTAGCAAGTATGTACCACCTAATAGGTGGAGAGCATTCAAAGCAACAGGGCTCATTGCAATTAATGCAGATACGCCCATCGCCGCTAAAACAGTAAGAATGATGCCTGAAGTCGCGTTACCTAAGCTCGCAAAGACACCAACCTTGCGACCATAACTCATGCTTGAGCTAGCAATCAGCAACATATCAGGACCAGGTAAAAGGAGAAGAGCGACGACGGCAGTCAAGTAAACAGGCAGAATGGTTAAATCGATCATAGGGTTTAGCATTGATAAAAATGGAGACGGATTTTATATCAATTACCAACACCCTTCCAGATGCAATTAGTTGTACCATAGCTAAAATTTCGAATTAAAAACTAACATCATAAAATTAGCCAAAATTATTAACTAAATAGACAACTTTAGTTAACTCGCAACCCACTCTATCTCTATCAATGTTGTCTCACCACACTTAAGGCGACCTAGGAAAATATCACCTTGATGTACTTCTCCGACACCTTTAGGGGTGCCCGTCATCACTACATCGCCATCTAGCAAAGTCGTGTAAGAAGAGAGCTCTTCGAGGATTGTTTGTGGGGAATATAGCATTTGCTCAACGTGTCCTTTCTGAACACGAACACAGTTAATAAACAGCTCTAGATTTAAGTCTGCGAGATCCAAGTTTGTTATTGGAACAAAGCGGCTAAGAACGGCAGAACCATCAAATGCTTTAGCACGCTCCCAAGGCAAGCCTTTCGCTTTCAAGCTGCTTTGCAGCTCGCGCTTAGTCAGATCTAACCCTAAACCTACTGCTGAATATTGACCGTTTTCAACGATGAAACAAATTTCTGCTTCATAGTGCAGGGCTTCCTGATGAAAAGAAGAGAGGGAAGAAGTTACGCTAGTACAGGGTTTATTGAACACCACCATAACGTCTGGAATCGCGTTGTTAAGTTCTTCAATATGATCGACATAGTTACGCCCAACACACAGTACTTTCGTCGGTGTCGCTGTTTGTTTCGAATTCATTAACTTTTCCTGATCTACAACACTGCTCATAGTTTATCCCTGAACTATTTTGGAATGCGGAGTTTACCTCATCCCAAAGATAGAATCTTCGACAAGCTGGCGACTGATCTCTAAATTCTGATCTTTAGCTCAATTCGCTCATTGGGAAATTTTCATAAGGAAATCGGGGCATTCTGAGGTGGTCATTCAAAACGAAAAAAGCCCTCTCCAACCAAAAGGTTTGAGAGGGCTTAGCATGGTGTCTAGGACAGTATCCTAAAAGGTAAACCTAAGGAGTAAACACTATGCTAAATCAGTCTGAGACTTATAGGTAATAGCGGGCATCAGTAGCCACCAGTAGTCTGCGTTACCGAAATCAAAAGTATCTCAGTAGTTCACCGTTTCTTCCATATTAGTCAGTACCTAGTTAGCGAACTCCTCGTAGATGACAACGTTCATGAATGAGTTTGGCGTATAAGAAAAGTTGTAACAATATTCTATTGAGATGGACAAAAATCAATTACAAAGAAGAGATTCAAAGCTGGAAGTAAAATACCCCCTACTTTCAGTACCAGTTAAAAGTACATGAGAAATGAGTATAGGGGGTGATTTCTCGATGGCTCTCCTTACAAGGTTTGCTCAAGCGCTTGTTTAAGTTCTGCTTCTGCTCGCTCAATCACTTGTTGAGCCTGCTCGCGTTGCGCTCTGCCTTCCTTGACTCGTAATAGCGTATTGTTCAACGTTTCTATCGTCAGTTGATTCACGGTCTCTAGAGAATCAAGGTCGAGAATGCCACGCTGGTCATTTTCTGCTATTTGCTCTTCTAACGCCTTCAGTTTCTCTGCGTTTTGCACATATTGCTTATTGGTATAATCCTTCACCGCGCGCGTTACCTTTAACGCTTTCTCTTTTTCGTAATTGGAAATCGCAATCAAGAATTGGCGCTTCCACAATGGGAAAGTGTTGTGCACGATATCTTGAATGTCTTCCATCAGCATTTTATTGCCTTCTTGAGACAATCGAATCTGAGGTGCGGTTTGGATAGCAGCAAGGCGAGTGAGCTCAAGGTTATGTACTCGCTTTTCTAAACGCGCAACGGCTTGGGTGGCATCACGGTATTTCTGAGCATCCATAGTATTTCAGCCTGTAAGAACGAGCAGGGCAATTAACAATTAACAATTAACAATTAACACATTAACAATATTCAATGTAAATATATCTCCCCCCTTCTAAATATAAAAGAATAAATAAGCAAGATAACTACATTGAAAGCCCGGAATCATAATTTGAAGCCAGGCCAACTGTATTACTCAATAACTAATTAATCATTCAGTGATCTCAACACCAAAATGCTCGGTACAAGTCACTTGGCTAGGCTGACCGCCTGAGTCATAGCCACAAAAGTCTTCCTCAAGAATAGCGTAATCGGCACGCGTATCTGCCAATTGCTGCATAAATTCTTCTTTGGTAACTTTCTTTTCTCGGTAGAAACTTGCATAAGTTGGCTGGTCCATAAAAAAGCCTTGAGCTGTACGCACTCTCGTATCATTTGGTGGGAGGGTCGTTAACTGGTTTTGCATGATACTTCCGTCAGGCAAATACACTTGGTATAGAACACTGTTTTCCCCCATCAAAGTGGTTGAGGTGTCCACCATCATTCCATAAGCTTCGTAAGAGCCAGCTAACCCCCCATTACAATCCGATGCACTTTGATCGGCACTAAAGATCTTTTCATTACCATTCGTTCCACAAATTCCCGAACCAACAACATCTTCACCGCTTGTACATTCTGTTAGGTCCTTCGGAGGGTAGAGGAACACATTTCGCTGCTTAATGCTGTTCCCAACAACTTCTAGATGAATGAAACCTTTGTAGTGATCGTAGCGGTAGGGCCAACTGGAGGATACATTGGGGTTACCATCGCTTCCTAAAAAAGTATACTCACCAACCCACCACCCCTCTTCTCTTTGCCAAGCTTCAAAATCAAGCAAGTTTACTGACTCTAAATCACAAGAAGAGTCAGAAATAACAGTCTCGACTTCCGAACTACCCTCGACTTCCGCACTAGTGTCATTATCGTCATTGCAAGCGGCTATTAAAGTACATGTAACAATGACAAATGTTGTACGTAAAAACATAGAACCTCCATATCGGAATAAACTTTGTTCAACAAACAACACATAAGCATATTTTATACCCTATGTTACTTATTTTTCACATCAATCATTGTTGACGTTAACTCATCGCCTCCAACCCTACGCAACCTTTAAGAGTTCATATACTTAAATCTATTTGTAACTCAGAACTCATTACTGGATGTAGCGAGAATCATTTTTACGATGGTACAAAACACTGCAATCATTTTTAAAATTGATAGTATTGCCAACATTTCCTCCTCTTGTTTTTATTTTGATTCTCTAAAAGCAAAGTGAGTATTGAAATAATACAAATATCCGTAGAATTCTCTAAGATCCATTTTTACTGAAGCAAACCTCAGCCCAACGAGCTAAGCCCGCCGTTACTGAACCGAAATAGTTGCCACTCACAATAGGCACATTCGGTACGGCTTGTTGAACCGCTTCTCTAAGGATAGGTGAACGTGCTGAACCACCCGTCATATAGATAACATCTGGTTTCTTTTCGCCTTGTTGAATAGCCTCTTTAACCAACTCAATCATCTTAGACTTTGGCGTATCGATAGCATCCACCATCTGTCCAACTGAGATATCGACTTCGATCAACTCGGAAGCAACATTCATCGCTGCGCGATACTCTGAAGATTCCGCCAACGCGATCTTAGCTTCTTCAGCTCTACGTACGATGCCGTAACCCAAAGTATCGTGATAAACCTTGAGTAAGCGGTCTAGCTTCTGTGGTTCAGCAGCTTCTTTACGAAGTAACTTCAGTGCTACAAGGTTTTCTCGCGAGTAAAAATTCTTTTGAGCTTCTACATTGTTGATGGCTATTGGGTTCCAGAATTGGGTCAATGGCATATCAATACCGGAAATCGCTTTACTGCTCATACCGAAAGGTGACATCAGTTGTTTGAAAGCCAGGTAAATATCTAAGTCATTACCCCCTACCCTTTGACCACTGTGCGCTAATAAGCTCTGGCTACGATCGGCTTTCCCAGACCAACTCGGGCCCATTTCTAGTAGAGAACAGTCGGTCGTACCACCACCAATATCAACAACCAATACCGTTTGGTTTTCAGTCAGAGTGCTTTCATAATCTAAGCCAGCAGCTACAGGTTCAAATTGAAATGCAATATCTAGGAAGCCCGCACGCTTCGCCGCGCGAGATAAGATAGCTTCAGCTTGTCTGTTTGCTTCTTCACCACCGCGACCGTGGAAGTTAATTGGTCGACCAATAACCGCTTGTTTGATTTTTTCTTGAGTAGTGAGCTCAGCTTGCTGCTTGATGTTGGCCATCATGGCACATACTAGATCTTCAAAGAAGCTAACCTGAACGTCATGTAGCCCACTTGCGCCTAGGAAAGACTTAGGAGACTTTACATAATAGACATCACGCGGATCTTCTAAGTAGAGATCTAACGCTGCCTGACCAAATGCCATGTCTTCTGGCACAAGGTCGATACTCTCTTCGCGGTTGAGGGCAATGGCACGTCGTAGCACTTGCTCACCGACAGCATCGCTCGGTTTGATGTTCAGGTGGCGAAATAAATGTTCAGATACACTCTCACGAGTAGGAGCAAATACGGTTGAGGGAATATAGTGGTTGCTACCTTCTAACGGTAACAAGCTTGGTTCTCCATTGACTATTGCAGCCACAGAACAGTTTGCTGTTCCATAATCAAATCCAATAAACATAATATCCCCCACTCAACAAAAGGGGCGAGATGCTACATGAAAAGCCTTTCAATTACGAGGTCATTTACTATTTTTCAGAGTCAATTTTTAGTGAGTTTTCTCTTAAAACAGATACAAGTGTGTTACATTTCAGCCCAAACAAATCAAGGGTCAGATAGATGAAAACACCTTGCCGAGCGGCTTGTAAAAATAATGGTGGCATGTGTAGCGGCTGCTTCAGAACCATGGACGAAATTATAGGTTGGAAAGGCTTATCTGAGAATGAAAGAGAATCTGTGATGAATAACCTTAGCGGTATTAGCTCGACCCACCAATGCCCGCAATGTAACGAGCCTGCTCAGTGCGATATTAGCGTAGGTAAAGAGACGTGCTGGTGCTTTGAGCTAGAGAAAAGAGACACGAGCTCTATACCCAAAGTTGGAGTATGTATGTGTCGTAAATGCTTGTCTGAATTCCCAATTCAGTAGCCTGTCGGTATTGAAAGATCTAAGAAATAAGCGAGATAAGCTCATCTCGCTTCATGGTCTTAATGTTTAAGTAAGTATTTACTTCACCATTGAACCCTATTTACTTGGACTTTAAGACCAACGCCGGCTGGGAGAATTCAACCCCACTCCAGCCATGAACCATAAAGTTTCGGATGTTCTGGTGATCAGTGTTCTCTGGAAAACCTAGTACATCATTACGGTAGTATTGGCCAAAGCACGCTAGTGTTTGCTCTGCTGAAAGCCCTTGATCTTGGCCGAACGCAAAAGTTTTGCATGAACCGTTGTTCTTCCCTGCCTCATTCACCACATCTCCATTGCGAAATTCGCACTCAGAAAAATCATAATGAGCTTCAATTACCTGCATTGTATCTTCAAATTGAACACTTTCAGGTGATTCAGACAGGGTGTTTAACAAGGTTTCTAGTTCCATTTACTCTTTCTCCTTTGATTAGATTATGGGTAGCAGTGTAACGCGTTTTTTGCTCAGAGTAAGCCGCTGTTTGAGTGACAAACCATTTCCACTTTTTTCATTCAGATATCTTCATTTCCTTAGTGAAAGTAATGATATAGTTCTATTGGGACGTTATATTATTTTCAATATATGGTTAACATTTTCATTGAAGAACATGCATAAAGATAAAACGTAGAACTGTTTAGATACCTGAAACCCGGTACAAAAGCACCAGGTGTATTAGAGTTTGGCCCCGACGACTCAATTCAGATCAGTACTCTATATATTGGGCACAAAGAAGAGCAGTACCTTATCTTAGAGCTGTCACAAAAAGCGACCGAGGCACTGACGTTAAGAAAACTCATCAACGTCGATATCATCGTTCGAGCGATTACAGACACAGAACTTGGGCACATCGTCGCATTCAAAACCAATGTACTTGCTCATATCACCTCCCCTGCGCATCTTCTATTTCTTCGTCCGCCAACGAGCTTTGCAACAAAACCAATCCGCGAACACGAAAGATACAAAGTGCGCCTCAACTGCGAAGTTACCTTTGACACCTTGACGCTAAACGCTGTGTTAGTCGATTTCTCTGTTTCCGGCTGTGGTATCTACATTACACAACTATCCGATATTGATGTGGGATGGAAGGTAAAGGTGGATTCAATATTGAGTGAGCACTTAGATAGTGAATTGGTTTACAAAGTCGTGAGTAAGAAAAGACAAGGCCAAGGCTGGGTGCTAGGAATTCAATTCCCTGAACACCTAGACATGAGTGATGAGCTTAAAACATTACTGTTAGAACAAGCTTTCGTTGCTGGCTTTGTATAGTTGTTCTCGGATATTCAGGATGCAGCTCTCGAAACCACTCGGTGTGGCACAGCCTTGCATTCAAAGAGTTAAAGAAAAACTAGAGTCTGTTTTGATCCCAGTATGATTTTTTGAAATGGACAAAAGCTTGATGCAATGACTCTTCTTTAATCGGTTTAACAATCACATAGTTGGCACCTGCAGCCATAAAACTATCCCTTGTCGATTCTTGAGCATCTGCAGTACACGCATAAATCGGGGCTAATACACCGATTTCCTCTCGCAACTGTTGTGTCGTTTCAACGCCGCCAAGATTAGGAAGTTGATTATCCATTAGAATGAGGTCATAAGTGGTTGCTTTTGCGAGCTCTATGGCCTCCAGACCATCTTTCGCCCAGGTCACCACCATGCCATATTTTTTACAAAAAGCCTGTGCGATGAAAGCATTGGTGTGGTTATCTTCCACCAGCAACACCTTCAAAGAGCGATCGAATAGCGCCTCAGGTTCTATACCTGTTTGCTGCTTAACATCAATTAGCGTCTTAGAGTTCAGTTCAACTGGGATTTCGATAATGAATTCCGAGCCTTGATCTTTAGCACTGCGAACCTGAATATCGCCTTCCAGCATGTCGACCAAGTTTTTAACAATGGTTAACCCTAACCCAGTCCCGCCGTACTCACGTGTTGTCGTTTCTTCGGCTTGGACAAAGGGTTCAAAAACGGCATCAATTTTACTCCCATCAATACCAATACCGGTGTCTTTAACGCGAACGATCAAGCTGGCTTTATTCGCATTGAAGATACTTTCAAGTTCAAAGCTAACAGAGATACCACCTTGATGCGTAAATTTTAGGGCGTTACTCAACAAATTAAACATAATTTGGTTCAAACGCACTTGGTCGGTATTGATTTCAATGTCGTCAGCCAGATGATTCACGATCGTGAATGTGATCGATTTATCCTCACAAAGTGGACGGTAGATGCTGTCTAGAGTGTTAATCAACTCCGCCAAGCGGAAGTCTTTCTTTTGAATATTGAATTGCCCTTGCTCGATCTTTGAAAAATCCAAAATGTCGTTCAATACCGCTAGCAAGTGTTCTGCACTGTTACAGAGTACATCGACCTGCTCTTTATTATCTTCATTGTGCATAGAGCGTTTAAGAAGCTGAGATACACCCAAGATGCCATTGAGTGGTGTACGAATTTCGTGGCTCATCTTCGCCAAGAAATCAGCACGAACGTTCGCAAGATGCTCGGCCTCTTCTCTGGCACGATCGGCTTGTCTCTCCGCTTCAACCAACTTGGTTATGTCTTGTCCTTGTACTACGACGCCTGTGATGCCATGTTCAACCCGAATCGCCGACATATTCCAACGAAACACCTTTTCGCCAATTGGTACGTTAATGCCCGTCAACTTGGCCCCTTGAACCACCATTTGTATGTTTGGCAGCATACGATGTTCGAACTCATGTGCAACGGCACCATAATTATCATCTTCATCAAACAGCGTCATACGCGCTGCTGGATTCATTTGAATCAAGTCGCCTTTTTCAGACCAAACCAAAATAGGAGAATGAGCAAAGTTAAACAGGTCTTGGAATTTTTGATTTTGTTCAGATAGACGTTCAAAGGTATCCTCAAGAGTACAGCCTATGTGATGAAACTCGAAAATATTAGAGCCATCAAATTTGTTGTACTCTTCGCTATCACTAGCTGAGCGAGTGAAGTCCATGAGCTTATCAAGTTCAGCAGAAACTCTTCTCTGAATCCAAGAACGGGCAAAGAAAGACATGAAAACGATCACAACAATGACAACGATGATCGCACGCTCATAGTTCTCTTCTAAGGCGATGACGTTACTGTTCTTTTGAACGGCACGAATGATAAGAGGCGTTTCTACCGCGTTGATTTTAATCGTGGTGATAGTGACAAAATGACGAGGTAATTGCTCGTAGATTCTGTAATTGAGGATGTCTGTTATCGAGTAACTTTCATCACCACTGAAGGTTGAAGTGACAGGCGTACCGTGCGCTTCAATCACGATATTTTCGCAGTTACTGCCCTGCTGGATAGACTCTGCGAGAGAAAAATTATTATCAAGGACAATGGCTATATACAGCTGTCCGAGTACTTCGCCCGTTTTACTGTCAACAATCGGAGTACGACGAGCTAACAAGTGACGCTTACCTATGTCCGTCATCAGTTGAATAAAGTGCCAATTGCTACTGAACGAAACCTCTTCAGAAATATGCTTCAGGCTTTTGTCATCCAAGCCATAAAACTGACCGTTACCGTCCTCCCACGCTAAACCGTCATGAGTAGAGACAAAGCGAAGATCTGGCGCATGATCCGGTTCACGCTGGTCGACACCAAAGAAAAAGTAGCTAAGTACCTCTTCGTCATTGGTCTTAAAATACTCACGTAGCGTATCACTGTGCGAGCTACTATCTTGGTGAATTTGCAACACAGACAAACGGTAATCAAACATATTCTGGATCAAGCTAGAGGTTTGCTTAACCGTTCTATTGGTCTCTTGTTTTACAATACTACTACTGGTCTCGTAGTTATGAATAAGCACGCCAAGCGCCATCACCCCGATCACTAAAATAATGATACGTGTAATTAATTTGGCTAGGGTGTTCCTTGGAGTATTGGCGTAGCTTTTCTTCATTATTGACCTGAGTATCTAAATGCTCGCTGTTTCAGTTGAGAAATGCGTTCTGGGGAGTCTTCTTTAGTCACGATTTCAAAATCACCAGAGTAAACAGTAGGAACGGCTTCCCCGGCAAGGTCCCACTTAATAGCCTCTGCCATTGCGATACCCGTATCATCGTTCATACGCATCACAGTGACATCAAGTTCACCTCTTTCAATCGCTTCAAGTTCAGCAGAGCCACCGCCCCAGCCATTAACTAAGATATCTCGACCCGATTCTCGAATCGCATCCACCGCACCTAAAGCGACATCGGTTGCACATGCATAAATAAAGTCTAGGTCTTTATCGTTCTCTATGCTGATTTTAGCCGCTCGGTAACCACTCTCTTTGTCCGATCTTGTGTAAAAAGAGGATTTTAAATCAAAGTTCGTATCACTGTTTACATCGTGAATGAAGGTATCACCACGGGCATCACTAATATAACCTTCTGAGCGGTACAGAACCGAGTATTTGCTGTTGGGTTTGCTGACTTCTTTGAAGTAATTCGCTAATTTTAAACTGCCCGTTGCATGGTCAAAACCAACATACATGAAGGGTTGTCTATCAGCCCATGCTCGGACTGGCGTAGTGATGTTCTGCAGAATAAGTTTGGTATCAGTAGAGCTCAATACGTGCTCAATAAATTTACGATGGCGCGTCGTGTCCAGCGTAAAGATCAAATAATCGGTTTTATTTTCTATCGCTTCTTGTAACGAGATACTTTGCTGTGCGAGATCCGCGTTCACTCTCGTAAACACTTGGTTAATTTGATAATTAATTCTCAGTTTATCAAGTCGCTTTTCAAAAGCTTGGATGTTACGAACCCAATAATCAGAGATTTGTTGGCCCGGATACACGACAGAAATCGTGATCGGCTCATCCTGGACTCGTTTCAGTGGAACGGGGTGGTTTTGCACAGCCTGAACCATTTTATCGGTTAAGGCTTTTTGTTCAGGAAAGTTAGAAAGGTAATCTTGGTACTCCCAATATCCGTTAAGGACATGGGTTCCGTGGGAGAGAGCGGACGCAGAAAATACGGCTAGTCCAAACAACATCAATAAACGTTTCATATTTTTCTCGTTTTATATGAGCTACTTTGGCTCATTTTTTAACCTAGCATGACACCATCTCTTTGAATGGCTGAAAGATATTATGTAGGACAACGAGGATAAATGATAGCGGCTAGAGCTAATTAGAACGACATTCCAAATGAGTGATATATCAAATGAGAGCGGTAACAGAAAAACTTTAGTGTCACGTGGCTAAACACGCATTCCTAATTTTATATTTTTCAAATAAAAATCAACCATTTAATAAAACCCTCTCGGAATTTTTAATTATTACGATTTTATCAGTAGTCACTATTTTAGGTATGAATTATGAGACTTCGATATATTGAATGTTGTCGTCTTGCCACTCAATGATAAGTTTTAGTGATACTAACTTTTCTTTACGTAACTTAGGTAATTGTTTGATCGCGTATTCGGTTTTCAGAGCCTCACTTTTCGACTGGGTCTCCATACTCCAAACTAACTTCAGCGGCCCCTTGCCTTTTAGGGCTTTGGCACCTTTACCAGTTTGGTGCTGCTCAAAGCGGCGTTGTAGATTATTGGTGACACCACAATACAAAGCGTTATGACGATTGCGGATCAGGTACACGACCCAATCCGCCTTGTTCTCAGATTCAGACATTTAAAGCAGAGATTCAACCAGAGCTTTCAACTCGGCTACTTCAGCCCTTAGGCTTGCAACTTCAGACTCTAGCTCTTGCAGCTTCTCACTCGATGCTGACGGTGCTGCAACACCTGCAGATGCCGTCGCAAACGCTTCAACATCGACTTCACCGCTGAGTAAATGCTGATAACGTGACTCACGCTTACCTGCTTCACGCGGCAGTTTAACAACCAAGGCGCCAGCTTCACGGGTCGCTAGCTTTTCGAGCGTTGCTTCCACCTCTTTTACATCAGTGAAATTCGCCAAGCGCCCTGTCCTCGTACGTAATTCGCCCGGCGTTTGTGGACCACGCAGTAACATACAACAGATGATCGCGCGCTCTTGTTCTGTAAATTGCAGATCACCAAATTCAGTATTGCAGAAGCGATGCTGGTACTTATTAACACGACTATTAAAACTACTTTCGTCACTCACCATGCGGCGAGCAATCAAGCCATCAACGGCATCTAATACTTCTGACTCAGACAACGACAGAACAGGCTCACGATTGCTTTTCTGATTACAAGCAGTGGTCAGACTGTTCAACGTAAGTGGGTAATGATCGGGAGTCGTCACTTCTTTTTCGATCAAGCAACCAATGATTCTCGCTTCAATTGGGGAAAGTACTGTGTTCATCGTTATTCCTTTTTATTATTTTGGTGATTCCGTCTCAGCACTAAACAATGCATTCACCTAGGACTAGTGCTCAGACAAAATTGGTACTCGTTTCTTTCTACCCTGTTCATCAATCATTATGATCTTAGAACGGTTTAGCTCTATTTCCACGACTTCCAAATAAGTACGCTCTTTTACATACGCATCACGAAGCTTGTTTTGCTCTGCTGAAGGTTCAGTCGCTTTATCACCTGAATCTTCGGTTTCCAATTGTTGTTGATTCATTTCACATTTCGTATCAATGCAGTATCTACATGGGATACTAACTTGAACGGCGAGATAAAAACAATCACACATCGGTGAGAGTGACGAATAATTAAACAACCTTACTTTTGCTTTGATCTAAAGACTGTTACATCATCAATTGATGTGCTTTAATCAGAACCAGATAACGTATTTGACGAATAGGAAAAGGAATCTATGAGCAGCGTATTTGAAATTGTTAACCAAGCACGACGTAAGAACAAACTTAAGCGTGAACTGCTAGACAACGAAAAGAAAGTTCGTGACAACCGTAAGCGTGTCGACCTTCTTGATAACCTACTTGATTACATCAAGCCAGAGATGACTCACGATGAGATTCTAGGCATCATCAAAAACATGAAAGCTGACTACGAAGATCGTGTTGATGACCACATCATCAAGAGCGCAGAGATTTCTAAAGCTCGTCGCGACATCAGCCGTCGTATCCGTGAGCTGACAGAAGAAGACAAGCAAATCCAAGGTAAGAAGTAATCTTACAAAGTTGGATGACTTGTTTAGTAACCCACTCTTTGTAGTGGGTTTTTTTGTACCTAAATTCCAGTGTCTATACTTAAGCCTACGTATTTAATGATTCAAATATCATTATCAAGGTCAACGTAAGAAATGGAGTCAACTTATGTACTCAACCATTCTGATTACCTTAGCGCTGTCATCAACTCAACCCTATCCACAAGAGTTTGAAAGGCTTTATACCGAAAATACCGAAATCACTTATGACGATCTCGTGGTCGACGTTCATGGCTACAAGGTTCCGACTCGTTCGGCATTTCGAGGCTGGATGCTACTTAATCACGCTGAAGACAAAGTAAGAGAGATTGGACAGCAGCTCAAAGATGCTGGAATCACCCAAAGCATGCCTTTGCATCTGGTGCTATTACAAGGAACAGACTGGGCGATGAGCAACACCACCTTGTTTACTCTTCCTGATAAGAAGAACGTGCCGAATATGATCAACACCTTGAAATACATTCAACAATACATTGAGCCTGAAATCGGTGTGGTGATTCCTGTATCTGGTGAAAGAACTCAGCTTTATAACCAACAAGCTGGCGGTGCACTACGAAGTAAACACTTAGAATTCTGCGCCTTGGACCTAGTCCCAGCGAATGACCTTACTCGAGAACAACTGCACGTAAAACTCAAAAAAATTCATGCTGAGTTTGGGCAGAAAAATAACGTTGGTCTGGGTTTGTATTCTGGTGTTCGTTTCCATATTGATACTTGTGGCTTTAGACAATGGTAAAAACACACTTAAAAGTCAAAAAGACATATAAATTGCAAGTGTCTTTTTGACTACAAAAGAGCAACACCTAAAGTTAAAACACTGATAATCAAGAGTTTTAAATCTTGGAACACTAATTGCTACTAGTTAAATATCAAAACAACTATTAGTAACTAGGAATTCAATATGAAGACGATGACTCAACGCTTTCAAACTCTACTTTCTGTATCTAACTTCAGCCTAGCAATCACCACGTTGCTTATGCTACTCAGCATAATTATCGCTTACCCAATGGCGGACCATTTCTCATTACCGATTCAGATCGTTGCGCATATCAGCACTATCATTGTGGCGGCTTTCGTCAAAATCAGTTATGTCGGTCGATGCCTTGCGCAATACAACCTTGGAATGGAAGTGCGTTAAATATCGGTAGATTCGTTCTAAAACTCAAAGCAAAAAAGCTCAACGACTTGTTGAGCCTCGAGTGAGATATCCATTAAACAATATCAAGACTGCTAAACAGATCATAGAGTTGGTGAGATTTATAAGGTTTAGGTAAATAAGCATTCATGCCCGCATCAAAACAATCTTTGATGTCTTCTTCTAACACACTTGCAGTTAAAGCAATAATGGGTAGTGGTGTCGCTTGTTGTTCAAGCTCCCACTGCCGGATTGCTCTGGTCGCTGTTATCCCATCCATGACTGGCATCATGCAATCCATCAACACGGCATCAAATTGCGCGCCCTGAGTGATAACATCAACCGCCTCTTGCCCATTACTAGTAATTAGATATTCATAACCAGCTTGTTCAAGAAAGAAGCTCGCTATCTTCTGATTCATCAAGTTATCTTCGACAATCAAGATACGTCGATTCAGAGGACGCACTTCTTCTTTTTCTGATTTGGCTTCAGGTACTGGCTCTTCATTCGCATCAAGTGACAATAGACTATTCAAGAAACGCCGTCCCAAGAATGGTAGTGTATGAGTTGAATGAACAGACTCTGTAATCAGATTAGTTTTGAATAAGTGGTGCTGACAAACAATCACGCGGTCTAACGGGTACTGTTCTTTCAACGCAGCTAAATCACTCTGCAGTGAGTGATGTAAGGTATGGCAATACAGAACAAAGTCGCTCTCTTTGATCTCTTCGTCTAGCGACGATATCGACCCCACCACCTTAGGTTTTATATTGAGGCGCTCACACTCTTTGGCTAATTGGTCGAGATAGTTAAAAGAGTTGGAAATGATCGTTGCACGATTTAAATTTTCGAAGCTTTGAACTTGCGTCTCTACCACATCGACATACAGACAAAACGTAAAGGTAGAGCCTTCACCTTTTACTGAACGGGCAGTGATGTATCCACCCATTAAATCAACAAGCTGCCGACAGATTGCTAACCCAAGCCCTGTGCCACCAAACTGACGCGTGATATTGCCATCCTCTTGAGTAAAGGGCTCAAATATGGACTCTAGTTTCTCTGGTTCAATACCAATGCCTGTATCCGAAACATTGCACTCGAGTTTACCTCTACCCATCGACATTGGCGTATAGGCGATGTCCGTTGTGATGGTACCGTTAGAGGTGAACTTGATGGCATTCGACAATAAGTTCGTCAGCACCTGCCTAACACGATACTCATCGAAGAATAGTTGCGGTGGTGTTTGAGAATCAATGTTCACATCGAGCTCAATGTCTTTACTGATCGCCTTAGATAAAATCACGCTCACAGAGTCATAGACGGCTTCACGTAAGTCAGCATTGTGTGGAGAGAGCATAAGGTTACCCAACTCAATCTTAGACAAGTCGAGAATGTCATTCAGTAGCACCAGTAATGAGTGCGACGATGACTCAATATCCCCAAGCACCTCTTGTTGGTTAGGGCTTAGCTTACTCTGCGATAAAATCTCCGCCATACCAATGATCCCATTTAAGGGAGTTCGGATCTCATGAGACATATTGGCGAGGAATGCACTTTTCGCTTTATTAGCTGATACGGCATCTTCTTTGGCTTCAATAAGCTCTTGATTACGTAGGTAGTTACGTTCCATCACCCTATTTAAGGTTTCAGTAAACTCTGCTAGCTCATCATTGCCCTCAATTTTTATGGTGTTCGGCTTACCATCGTTATCAGCGCACTCCGAAACGCCCTTCAAGATCATTGATAGATTTCTGTTCAAGCGTATAGAGATCATGGCTCCCAACCACAACAACACTCCCGAAACAGCAAGGATCAAGAACGAGATCACTAAAGTTTGTCTTTTCTGCAATGCAATATTGTTTGTTAAATCAAACTGCAATTGCTTGGTGTAAGCACTGATCGCTTGAGAAATGGCTCGCTTTTTGACCTCTAGACTTTTTAGGTGCTCATATACTTCGGGCAATGAAAGTTCTCCTTCGAGAATTCGTGTTGCAAACTTGTCCTGAAACTCATCTTGAGAAACTGTATTAAGAAGTTGCCTAATACTTGGAGAGCTCGTATCCGATTGGAAAAAGGTCTCTAATAACTGCTGCTGTCGATCTAACGCACTAATGTAACTCAGAAGATATTGATTTTTTTGTTCAGGCGAGCGGTACAAGCTGTAGCTCAACCATGCTTCTCGCTGGCTCCAAAACACGTAGTTAGTGAGGTGGACGAACATCGCATCAGCTTGACTAATATCTTCATCCAATAAAGCCACCCGATATTCGGATAACTGAAGCAACACGCCTTTTAATAGTCCGAAAGCCTTATCTATTAACGCCTGATTGCCAGAACCTGGCGTCACATTAGTCAGGCTCATTATCACATTCTTCAGTTCGGTCAGCAGAGGCTCAATATTCAGGTTTTCATCAGACTGCTTTAGTCGAGCCCCGTACTGAGAAAGCCTATCCAATTCTGATTGCAGGGTTAAAAGCAACTGGCCTTTCTCAGAGGAGTCATTAGACAGAACTAACCATCGATGGGCATTACTTGAAACCGTGTTAAAAGATTGAAGAGCTTCAACCTTAACTCGTGTAGTTTCAAGATTATTCATCTTCGTGTCGTTCTTGAACACTTGGTTTACTGTAAACCCAAACATGATGATTACAGACACAGTGGTAAGAAGAATTAGACGCCATCTAATTGACATGTTTATCATTTTTATAACTACTCCCTTCCCGAAAGTAATTTAACCTAGCCCAAGTAAAGAATAGGACATTAACAGCGGTTATTGATCAAATTGGATATGAACAAACGATACTCTGAGTCCAGAAAGGCAAATAATGTGCAGTGTACAAAGCAAACGTTGGTATCAGGATAGCAAATCAATGAAACGTTTCATTTCCGAGAGAGAGTTATTATCGCTCACATAACAAGTAAAGAAGTCACATTGATAAGGCAGAAAGGCAGCAAGTCACGGTGCTAGGTACGAACAAATTCCCAAATTAAGGTTAAATTTGTGAGATCCAAACGTTTGCGCCCTGCATTTTTTTCACGCAACGATGGCTTATTTGAAGGTTAAACAACAAAACAGACTGATTAGCTTGTTTGTTGTTTACCATTTACGTGTAACTTGTATTGATGATCACAGTTTTACTGATCACTATGACTTTCATTACATATCATATTTTGATTTGAGTATTTTTTGTCGGAAATTAAGTGCTACAGATTGTTAAAGTCAATAGCCTTTACCTACGCATAAAACTTGATTAATGGCTAATATCACACCAACTTACAGATAATTTATCTGCATTTATTTTTCCTAGCAGAATAACCAGTCGTACCTTACAATCCTGCCACATAAAAATTACAAGTTACATACAACGCATATCAAGCACATTTAAGTGGCACAAAAGACCACCGCTTGATAGCTCAACCCCCTATGCTGATTGGCTTCCCTACAACCGCCATGACTGCAGAACTTAACGTGAAAGGTCCCGAGTAAAGATGAGTCCCGAAAAGCACCTCCTAGACTGGCAAACTAGTCAAACTATTGCTGAATCCATCGCTCCAACTTTAGGTCAGTTATACCGCCAAAAAGGCGTAGAAGTTATCCTCTTCGGTAAGACCTTAGTCAACGCAACAACGATCGACATCATCAAAGCTCACCGCATCGCAAAACGCTACACAGGCTCACCGCTAACCGCAGAACAAACTCAACCAATTATCCAACACCTACTATCAATGCGCTTGTCTCCTTGCCGCGTGGATGTTGGTCGTCTAGCAGCTCAGTACTGGGAAAACCACGAAGATCTCAGCGCGATGGATGATTTCCTTCAAACGGCTCTAATGGGTTCATTAGAAGGCGAAGCGATGACCACACCTCGCGATGTTGTGTTATACGGTTTTGGTCGTATCGGTCGTCTACTAACTCGTATTCTTGTAGAGAAAAGCGGTCCAGGTTACCCACTTCGTTTACGTGCAATTGTTGTTCGTGGTGGTAAAGACGGTGATTTAGAAAAACGTGCAAGCCTACTACGTCGTGACTCAGTTCATGGCCAATTCAACGGCAGCATCGTTGTAGATCAAGAGCGCAAAGCGATCATCGTTAACGGTAATTTCATCCAAGTTATCTACGCAAATAAACCAGAAGACGTGGATTACACGGCTTACGGCATCGACAACGCACTGGTTGTTGATAACACAGGTGTGTGGCGCGACGCAGAAGGCCTAAGCCAACACGTAGCGTGTAACGGTGCAAGCAAAGTGCTGCTTACTGCACCTGGCAAAGGTGACATCAAAAACGTTGTGTTTGGTGTAAATGAAGATGTGATTCAACCTGAAGACACCATCATTTCTGCGGCAAGCTGTACAACGAACGCGATTACACCAGTGTTGAAAGCAGTTCACGACAAGTTTGGTGTTCTATCTGGGCACATCGAAACAGTTCACTCATTCACCAATGACCAAAACCTGATTGATAACTTCCACTCAGGTGATCGTCGTGGTCGTGCTGCTTCATTGAACATGGTACTGACATCAACTGGTGCTGCAAAAGCAGTATCAAAAGCAATGCCAGAGATGGAAGGTAAGCTAACAGGTAATGCGATTCGTGTCCCTACGCCGAATGTTTCAATGGCAGTAGCAAACCTAAATCTTGAGAAAGGTACCAACAAAGACGAGCTAAACGCGTACCTACGTGAAATGGCGCTGTCTTCTGCCCTATCCGCTCAAATTGATTACACCGATTCAACTGAGATTGTATCTACTGACTTGGTTGGCTCTCGCCATCCTGGCGTCGTTGACGGTGTTGCAACTATCGCGCAAGACAACCGCGCTGTTCTTTACATCTGGTACGACAACGAGTTTGGCTACAGTTGCCAAGTTGTTCACTGTATGGAACAGATGATGGGTGTTCGCTACAAAACTTACCCAGCGGTTTAATATCTCTGAGTAAAACAAGCTCCACAACATAATAACTATATCTGCGAAGCCTGTTTCAGGCTTCGTAACCCCTTTTGTTTTACTCCCCCGTATAAACAGAAGGGTTGCCACTTAGATCTGCTCTCTCTAACGGATCTGAGTGGCCTTTTTATATCAGAAGTTCTGATACACCATCTCTTCTAAAGCTCTACCTCCTCTGTTGTCAGAGTTTCTTGGCTGCTTGATTCCACCGAACCTTTGGTCACTTTGCATTTGCAAGAGCCACAAATACCGCTGCGACACGCGATAATAATTGGCACACCCGCTTGCTCTAGTGAATCAGCAAGTGGCGTACCCGCTTCTGCTTCCACTTCTTTGCCAAACGTTGGGATAAATACTTTGACTGCACTGTTCACATTGTCAGCAACTTCAGTTTCAGGCTCTTCTGAATGAGCGTTCTGAGTAGCCGGTGTAAAGCTTTCCTGATAGAAGTTATCCATGTTGAACTCAAGTTCTTTTAGATAGCTTTCTATGTCTTGCATGAAACCAACTGGGCCACAAAGATAAACGGTGCGCTCTAAAATGTCAGGGCTTAGATTGATCAGCCAATTCTTATCCAATCGACCTTGAGGGGCCGTGGTGCCTTGGTTGTCTTTAAGTAATAGCTTCAGATTAAAATTAGAGTAAGTTTCATCAAGTTGGTGTAGCTCTTCAAAATAAATCGTCGCTCGCTTATTACGCGCCATATGGATGAAGTCAATTTCAACGCCGCTATCTTGAGACAGCCAATACTTCACCATCGCCATAACAGGTGTGATGCCGCAACCAGCACTCACTAGCGTCACTTTGTTACTCGCCGTTGGCGTGCAATCAATACAGTTAAAACCACCAGCAGGCTTTAAAACAGCAACCTCATCGCCTTCATCAAGCTCATCGACAATAAAGTTCGACACCAAGCCACCTTCAACACGTTTAACCGTCAGCTTTAGGCGATTATCCTCTGGGCAAGAAGCAACAGAGTAAGCTCGATAATCGGTTTTTGTTGGCATATCTAAGCCCAAAGTGATGAATTGCCCCGGCTTGAAATTGAAGTGCAAGTCTTGTGGGATACTCCCCAACTCAAAGCTGACCGTATCTGGTGTTTCGTGCCATTTCTTTAAGCACACTAAATTGATTGAATCGCTATCCGACCATGCATACATCGTAGGTTTACCTTGCTCTAAAGATTAAAATCGAAAAAGCCCCGCCGTTGTCGCTTTTATAAAACGTTACAACAACGGGGCTTAGGAGTTGGCTTACATTAAGCCGCTAGGATTGTTTTAAGATCTTGCTCTGGCGTTGAGATAGCACGCATGTCGAACTCATCTTGAATAATCTTAAGTAGGTTTTCTTTTAGGAATGCTGGCGCTGTTGGGCCTGTGTAAATGCCTTTCACACCTAGCGCAAACAAAGTAAGCAGAATAACAATCGCTTTTTGCTCAAACCAAGATAGAACCAGCGTTAGTGGTAGTTCGTTAATGCCACAGTCAAACTCTTGAGACAGTGCAAGCGCAAGCTGAATCGCTGAGTACGCATCGTTACATTGACCCACATCTAACAGACGAGGAATGCCATTGATGTCACCAAACTGGTTTTTGTTGAAACGGAACTTACCACACGCCAAAGTTAGGATAACTGAGTCTTCTGGGGCTTGAGCAGTGAAGTCTGTGAAGTAGCTGCGCTCAGATTTGTCACCGTCACAACCGCCCACAAGGAAGAAGTGTTTGATGTTGCCTTCTTTCACTTGTTCAACAACCGCAGGTGCTGCTTCCATCAGTGCATTACGACCAAAGCCGACAGTGATCACTTGCTCGATCTCGTCATGCTTGAAGCCTTCTTGTGCAAGTGCACAATCGATTACTGCACTGAAATCGTCGCCTTCAAGGTGAGCAACACCCGGCCAGCCAACAATGCTACGTGTAAACAGACGGTCAGCATACGCCCCCACATCTGGGTTAAGCAGACAGTTAGACGTCATCACAATCGCACCAGGGAAGTTCGCGAACTCTTTCTGCTGGTTCTGCCAAGCGCTACCGTAGTTACCCGCAAGGTGTGGGTATTTGTGCAGTTCAGGGTAACCGTGTGCAGGTAGCATCTCGCCGTTGGTGTAAACGTTGATGCCCTTGCCTTCCGTTTGTTGAAGGATCTTCTCGAGATCATGCAGGTCATGGCCAGAAACAAGAATACAGTGGCCTGCCTTAGTCTTCACATTCACGATTGTTGGTTGAGGGTGACCAAAGGTGTCTGTCTCACCCTTGTCTAGCATTTCCATTACTTTGTAGTTCATCAAGCCGATCTGCATTGATGTATCCAGTAACTGTTTTAGGTCAGTTGGATCGGTACCTAGGAAAGCCATAATCTCATGGTATTCAGCAAAGATAGCATTGTCTGTTTGCCCAAGAACACGAGCGTGCTCCATATACGCAGCTGCACCTTTTAAGCCGTATAGACAAAGAAGACGAAGACCAATCACATCTTCATGTTGAGATTCATGACCACGGTTAACCGCAGCTTGTGGTGCAAGCGCTAAAAGCTCTGAAGAGTCCGTTGGAAGATCGAATTGCGCGGCAGGAGAAAGCGCTGGGATTTCGAAACCGATTAACGTAGCAGCTGCACGAACTTTTTGCTCTAGACGCTGTTTAAATTCTTGAGATTGCTGAGCAAATTCAATGATACGAGCAGGGTCGAAGTTCACGTTAGTGAGTGTCGCGAAGAACGCTTTTGGCGCCCACTCATCGATTTCAGTATCAATAACATCGCAAGTGCGACCTAAGTTTGCCCAAAAAGAAACACCTTTAAGAGAATACACCAACACATCTTGAAGGTCGGATACTTCCGATGTTTTTCCACACATACCTTGTGCGAAAGAACAGCCTTTTACAGTGGGTATTTGAATAGTTTGTTCACATTGAATACAGAACATATAGGGGCTCCAGTAATTTTTATTAGCTGTAAGTACTTCGCTTACAGTGACTTATTCCAAACCCTATAGAGCATCAAGCGTGTCAACTCTTAATCATCTGATTTTTAAGGAGTTAATCATAACCCGTAGTTTTAGTGCGTGATTATGACTACATTTTACGAGCCAAAGCAAACACACACGTGTCATAGTGACTCTCGACAATTATTTTACGGCGTTCATGTTTCGTTCAGAAAAGGAGCGATAAAGTAACAACATAGAAAAAGAGGAATGAATATGAAAAATATATTAGTTACGATTGTTGCGCTGTTTACTGGCCTTTTGGCGCTATTCACAAGCTTGCTCCTTGCTATTCCTTTGGCTATTGCAGCATTAATCACAGGCAAGCGCATTCAAAATCAAATGAAGAAACAAGGCTTCGCAGCTCATATGAACACTCATCACTCATCAACATCTGATGCTGGTGTTATTGAAGGCGAATACGAAGACCTTTCAAATAGAAAATAGTCTAAGCTTTTGCTTCAAGACAGCAACGATAGAGACTACACCAAACAATGCACAGAAAGACCATTCTAACTCTGCTCGCTATTACGACTTTAGGTCTCGTTGGATGCTCTAACGAGACCATCACTCCAGCTTACGAAGCTTCGCCAAGCCTACCTGAATATCAGCAAGACAGCTTCGATGCCTATGTGACCGAAACTCAAGACTGGCTATTAAAAAACCGTGTATTCATCACCGAAGACAAGCAGCTAGAGGTTCAACTTAATTCACCTACTGAGTACAAACCCACCTCACCTAATGGTAAAGCAGTTCTGTTGGTCCATGGATTAGGTGACTCGCCGTATTCGTTCAAAGACATTGCAGAACATTTAGCCGACCAAGGTTACTTGGTGAGAACCGTGCTGCTTCCAGGTCACGGCAGCCGAGCAGGTGACTTAATGCGACCGCATCTCGAAGATTGGCAAGGCGTGGTGGCTCATCATACTAAGTTACTTGAGCAAGAGTACGATTCAGTATGGCTAGGCGGTTACTCTACCGGTGCAAACCTTGTGACTTCACAAGCGATGAAGGATTCAAAGATCGCAGGATTACTGTTGTTTTCACCTGCATTTCAACCGAATTCATCGGCCGTGCAATACGCGGGGCTAGCGAGCTATTTTGTGACTTGGGCGGACCAAGATCCTGAAGACAACATACTGCGTTATAACTCACTGCCAATGAACGGAGCATCGGTATACTACGAGACCTCAGAAATCGTTCGTGACGACTTAAAAGAGAAACAATTCGACAAGCCAGTGTTCATTATGATGAGCGAAGGCGACAGTGTGATTGACACTAATTTCGTTCAACAGGCGTTTACTGAATCTATGCCGAACCCGAATAACGTATTGGTATGGCAAGGGGAAACTAAGCTCGATGACCCTCGCGCTGTACAATACAGCATGAAAATCCCAGAGCAACGTATCTCAAACGGTTCTCACATGGGCTTGTTGTTCTCACCAAACAATCCGTATTACGGTATCAATGGTAGTGAGAAAATCTGCTCTAACGGGCAAGAAGAGGGCTTTGAGGAAAAGTGTAATGCGAACAGCGAAGTGTGGTATTCAGCATGGGGATACCGTGAAGAAGGTAAAAATCACGCTCGCCTAACGTATAACCCTTACTTTTCCGACTCAATGGCCAAACTAGATTCAGTGCTAAACTCGGCAGGTTAGCCAGACAAACTCATAAAAACTAAAAAGCTCACTAGCGATTCGCTGTGAGCTTTTTTAATACATCTCTTTTTATTGCGAGTCGGTTGTCTAACGCTATATGGTCCACACCACACGCACAGCAAGCAAAATCAAAACGATACCTGAAAGACGATCAATCAACTGCGCTTTTGAACGGATTCGTTCAACAATGAGAGGGCTAGATAGCACCAATGTGATAAAGGTGTACCATAAGCCATCAACAATCAGCGGAGTCGAGACAATAATCACTTGGTTGGTCAGCTCATTGCCAAGTGCAACAAACTGGCTAAACAGAGCGATAAAAAACAGTGCGATCTTTGGGCTCAAGATAGAGATTAAGAAAGCTTCACGGGCAGACTGCATGTAGCTCATCTGTTCACCAGCTTCTAATTTGGCAGCTACACCACCTTTCGAACGCAGAGCATTGACCCCCAAGTACAACAGATAAGCTGCACCCGCCAAGCTAATACCTTTAAATAACGTTGGAGATTGCTCCAATACCACTGCTAAGCCTACGATGGTTGCAAACGCATAAATACCAATACCCGCAGCGTGTGACCAAGCAGCGATAAGCCCGTTGATACGACCACCAGCTAAGCTGTGTTTAGCGATCATTGCTAAACTTGGCCCCGGAGACATTGCTCCCAATAGGCAAATCGCCAATAAAGAAAACCAAATTGTTACCGTCATCATTCCATTCCTAGTCAAACCATGCGTTCTAGTTGAACGCTCTACCATTGATAGTTAGCATAATTATCACTGGGTATTATTTGAAATCAAAGATAATCATCATGGTTATGATTTTAAGTCATACTGATATTGTAACTCGACTTTTGCATTGCCTCGAACGCCTTTTCTCGAGCCCATTTATGTGCAGAGTCGTTGTCGTACTTCGGGTGCCACATTAACCAATAGGTGTGCATTTCGGTTTCGAATGGCAATGGGAAGTACTTAACCTCGAGGTGCCTACCTAGGTTATAGGCGATGTGTTCCGGTACGATCATCAAATAATCGTCTTGCATTAACACGTTACTTGCCGATGAAAAGAAAGGAACCTTAAATGCCACTCTGCGTTTCAGCCCTTGCTTTTTCAATGCAATATCGGCGTAGCTGTCTTTGTCCCCTCCTCCAGTCACCTTGATATGAGAGTACTGGACAATATCTTCGGAACTTAACGCCTCTTGCTGAGCCAATGGGTGTGATTTGCGCATTAAACACACCGATTTGTCCTCTCCAAGCTTGGTGCTCGAGACATGCTCCGGCTTTTTAGGAAACATGCTGGAAGCCAAGTGGATTCCTGATTCATTGAGTGATTCAAGGTAGTTTGGCTGCCACAAACGGTAGGCCAAATTGATGTTCGGCGCGTCTGCTGATACCTCGGCAACAATCACTGGCAAAATATACTGAGCAACATAGTCACTCGAAGACAATACAAACTCACCCTGCCACTCTTGAGGTTCAAATGGTTTGTCACCTAGCAAGTGGTCAAATTCACCGAGTAGGTCATCGAGTTTCTCTTTAAGCAAAATAGCTCGATTGGTTGGCACCAGCTTATTGCCATCACGCACTAACAAAGGATCACCACATAAATCTCGTAGCTGGCTAATTTGGCGGCTCACCGCGGATTGCGTGATATGCAGACGTTGGGCGGCGCGGCTCACATGACACTCTTCAAGAAGGACATGCAGTGAACGCAGTAGGTTTAAGTTGATATTGCTTAACATGAATGTACCGTCGGACTCAGCTTATTAAAAAACTCGGTCAACACGGTATGAGTCATTAAATGGCGAAGCTCTGGATAGCTTTGCAACTGATCGCGAACTTGATTTAGACGTTCCATACTCTCGACCTCGACGTACAGCATCATATCGGTCTCTCCACTAATTGAGTGGCACCATTGCACACCATCAATACCATGAATTTGGTTCGCGTAAGACTCGCAACTATGGTCACTGCTCGACAGGTCGAACTTCAACGAAATATAAGCGCATACATTCTTAGTTTGGTTGGGCTCATCAACCAAAGCGCAGTAACCTTTGATGACTTTGTCACTTTCCAACTTCTTAATTCTCGCATTCACCGCCGAACGAGAGAGGCTCACTTCTCTCGCAATATCGCTCACTGAGCAACGAGCATTGGTTTTTAGGATATCCAAAATTTGGCGATCAAATTTATCCATGCTTTTGATTCTTCCCATTTATTGTTCTATTTATCACGCCTAATTTGACACAACTCTTGCACTTATAACAGTCGCTGTTTGCGACAGCCGACACTTTGACACTTAATCCACGAAATACCGTTAAAATGGCGGCGGCTTACGACGTTTCGCTAGCTGTATTATTGATGACGACAATGTATGCTTTCATTCACACTCTTTTCCATTTCCAGATCAAAATCGTCACAGGCTAGGAGAGCGAATGACCCAGCTAAAACAAGAAATCACGCTAATGTCCGGCATCGGGCAACTTTCAACGACCTTGCTTGGTACTGGGCTATTTATGATTCCCGCTATCGCTGCAGGTATTGCAGGTCAATTATCACTGTTAGCCTGGTTAATCCTGTTTATCGCTATTTGCCCTATTGCTCTCACTTTCGCCGCACTAGGTAAACGCTACCCGAACGCGGGAGGCACTGCCTATTTTGTTCGCCAAGCGTTTAGTGAACGATTGGAAACGAGTGTTGCTTGGTTATTTGTGAGTGTAGTACCCGTGGGTATTCCAGCGGCTATCGCATTGGCTGGCGGCTTTGCCCAACAGTTATTACCAGCACCGCTCGACACACCACTCGGAGCTCAGTTCTTTACCGTAGCGCTACTGATTGCGGTCAATCTTATGGGCAGCAAATCTTCCGGCCGCCTACAAACCGTGATTGCCTTGTCAATCTTTGCCTTAGTTAGTGCTTTCGTTTGGAAGGCTGAGATCACTGTAACCGATATAGCGATACCGAGCCTATCCTCTGACTCTATGTGGTCTATTGGCGCCGCACTGGCCGTGATGTTTTGGTGCTTTGTCGGGATCGAAGCTTTTGCTCATATGGGGGAAGAATTCAAGAACCCTCAACGTGATTTCCCTATTGCTATCGTTGTTGGTTGTTTCGTTGCTGGCTTAGTGTATTGGGCCTGTTCAGTGGCAATCCTAAAGCTAGGCGCGTATGGCTCAACGGAGTTTGATGCCGCATCAATCCCATGGGTAACTGAACAACTATTTGGTAATGGGTTTAAAGCTGTTATCAGTGTGCTTGGTTTCTTTGCCTGTTTCGCTAGCCTGAACCTATACACACAAAGCTTGTCACGAATGGTCTGGGCTCAGGCTCGTCAGCATCGACCGGATGGCAAAATGGCACAGCTCAATAGCCGCGGAGTGCCGCTCTACCCAACGTTAGCAATCGGCGTTATCGCACTGATTTCATGTGTGATTGGCGATCTGTCCAATCTAGACCTTGAGTTCTTTCTAAAGCTCGCTAACGGTATTTTTGTGCTGGTTTATCTACTCGCAATGCTAGCCGCTTGCCGACTTCTGAAAGGTACTTCTAAATACACTGCGATGCTTTCATTGGTTATCTGCACTATCGTGTTTATCTGTCTAAGTTGGTCAATGCTGTATGCTGTGACGATTTTTGTGACATTGTCACTCCCTTGGCAAAAATGGTTCGGTAAAGCCACCGTTTCTATCGATAAGTTATAAGAACTACAGATACCTTTACTGATAAAAAAGCCGAGCGATCGCTTTGATCTTCGGCTTTATTTCTGCCAAACGAATATTCCCAAAACCCAATAACGCCCCATTCCAAACACGCTCAACACTCGAGCCATATTCGTAAAAAGAAAATGGGCGAATAATAATATTGTCGAGTTCAGCTCTTCGGCTCCATTCATGTTCAGAAATACCACCATCCCATTTGACGGTTACATGCAGTCCCGCCGCTTGGCTTATCACCTCAAGGTCGCCATTAAACTCACTTTCAATGGCATCGATCATCGCTTCGTATTTGAGTTTGTACGAACGACGCATCTTCCTGATATGTCGTAATAAATCACCTTCACGAACAAAATCAGCCAATGCTTCTTGAGTATGGCTTGCGGTGTCTCCACTGAGCGCATCTTTAATCTCGAGACACTTAGCAACCAAGTGTTCTGGAACCACCAAATAACCCAAGCGAAGGCCATTGAACATCACCTTACTTAGTGAGCCGACATAGATAATACGATCATCCAAGCCAAGCTTGCCCGCTAGCCCTTGCATACTGGTATATGGACGGTGAGCGAACTGAAACTCGCTGTCATAGTCATCCTCTATGATCCAAGATTGGTTTTGGTTCGCCCAATCAATCAGCTTAAGGCGCTGCTCAGTATTAAGCGTAGTCCCCATCGGGTATTGGTTACTTGGAGTGACGTACAAAGCCTTGGCTTTACTGGAGAGGACTTTATCGATATCAAGCCCAACCTTTTCTCGCACCGCCACACCGTCTAATTTGAGCTTTAACAGATCAACGATTTTATGGACTTGTCGATACCCAGGTTCTTCCATCAATAGTTCATCCCCCATCATCAACGTTGCCATCAAACCAATGGAAATCGCTTGTTGCGCCCCCGCCGTGATAATAACTCGATCAACGTGACAGCGAACTGAGCGACTGCTCGCGAGATAGCCACTGAGCGCATCTCGTAAAGCCACACTCCCTTGGACGTCTTGGTTGCCTGCAATGTTTTGACGCGTTGAATGTCGCTGCAGTAGCCTTTGCCATTTCGCAAAAGGGAAAGCGTTGAGATCAGGCACTCCGGGGGCAAAGCCACTATTGATATCATGCGTTGTCGCTATGGCTCTAGGTACTACCGAAGCCTGTGCAGCCACCTGACTCGTCTTTTGAACAAGGTTAGGTTGAGACGAGTTCAAGAAATGTTCGGGCTGTTCGACCGACACATAAAAGCCAGATCCCTTACGACTTTCGATATAGCCCTCCGTGACTAACTGCTCATACGCGTAGATCACCGTATTTCGGCTCACCGATAACTCAACAGCCAACTTGCGCGTTGAAGGTAACTTGCTGCCTTTACTCCATAAATCTTGAACGATCTTCTCTCTGATCGCATGGAATAAAGCGGTTTGACGCGTGTCATGTTGCTCACTAAGTTGTAGGTCACCGACATCGATAGGCTGCATAACTGGATCCAAATAGTGTTTAAAAGTGGCTCTATTTAATAGACCAGTTAATCGCTACATTAATCAAAAGGCAATGATTAAGGAGCGATTATGTTATCTAACACGAAAAGAACCACTATTAAGAAAGGGGCTCATAAAGCGGTATTTGAACAAGAGAAACTGCATCAAATCATTGATGAAAGCTTAATCGCACATATTGCTTTGCAGGGCGAACAAGGGCCGATGGTGATACCAATGTTGGCATGGCGAGTGGGTGACATGGTCTACATTCATGGTGCAAAAAACAGTCGCTTGCTTAGAGGGCTTAAAAAGGGTGAACCAACCTGTTTAACATTCACGCTATTTGATGGCTGGGTGTTGGCTCGTTCAACCTTTCATCACAGCGCACACTACCGTTCAGCGGTTATACTGGGTTCATTTTCAGTCATCGACGACAATCAAGAAAAGGATCGCTTGCTGAATATCTTCATTGAGCAGATAGCCCCTGGTAGAACCGATGAGGTTAGGCTGAGCAATGAAAAAGAGCTCACTGCGACTGAGTTATTGGCGATACCATTAACTGAAGCATCGGTGAAAATTGGTAAGCATGGTGTGAATGACGATCTGGCTGATATGGATATCCCTGTATGGGCTGGGGTACTTCCCTATCGAACCGTTGTGGGCCCACTAGAAACGGTACCCGAGCAAGAGGGGTTCATTGAAAAGCCTGACTACCAACAAGCTTATGGTGAACGTTGGTATCAGAATTAGCACGATAGGGTGGTCAGTAGAGGATAGTTGTATACAATCTGGTTTATCAAAATTTTAACATTAGTAAATAACGTAGCCAGACGATGAAGACGAATAAGGACTTTCAACAACATCAGGGCTTGCTCAATGGTATTGGGCAAGTCTATTTCACCCCTTCTCTCGTGACGTCGGTTCTACTATTGTTTGCGATCTCAATGGAGTCACTTCCGCTGGCTTTACTCACCTTGCTTGGCGCGAGTTGCAGCTACACATTGGCTCGTGGTGTCTATACCTTTAGTCATACCAACAGCAAACCAAATCATCACATAAACAGTGGAATGTATGCGCTAAACGGAGCGCTGATTGCTCTGTTCATCGGAAACTTTTTTGGTGTGACGCCACTATTGGTGGTAGTAACAATATTCGGTGCACTACTCACCGTACCTATCGCTAATATCGTATTCAGATTTGATAAATATCGAGGTTATACCAGCGCGTTTATCATTATTGCTTGGCTGATTTATGCACTTCAATCGAGCTTGGACCTTTCGGTCTTTTCTCCATCAGATTCTAATCGGATACCGCTGATGAATATTGATGTCGATTTTGGAACTCTGCTGCCCACTTTTATTCTGACCATACTTAAAGGGATCAGCCAAGTCAGCTTTATCAACAACGAATGGACAGGGCTGATTATTTTAATTGCTATCACGCTCCACAGCGTCAAATACGCAGTTTGGATCGTGTTGGCTGCAGTCATCAGCACTCTGTTTAGCTACATGATTGGTGTTGATGACACACTGATTTCTCAAGGGTTGTATGGCTACAACGCCATTTTAGCGACATTGGCACTCGTTCTCTATCCAACAAGAGTTACATGGCAGTTGGTTATCGCGGTTATGCTCTGCAGTTGCCTAATCACCCTTATTTTTCATCGACTAGAACTCATCCCGTTAACGGCACCTTTCGTTCTCAGCACCTGGCTAATGGTTTATTTATCTAGCAGATTACAAAAAACCAATGTCGCATAGTAATGCCATTATAAATCGCTCCTGAACCTTTCTATGTATTGCTTCGGTGTTAAACCTCGATGTTTCTTAAACATTCTATTAAAACTCGCGACATTGGTATAGCCTAAGCGTTTCGCAACCTCTTCAATGGACAATTTATAACTCAACAACTCCACAGCAACATTGCTTAATGCATAACCCATAATGGTAGAAAAGTTGACACCCAATTTATGCAAGCGCCGTTGAAACTGTTGCTCAGATAACCCCAGTAAACTCGAGACCTTGTACAAGGTCGGCAACCCAAAGTGGCGGCTGTAGTTGATCATCTCATACGTCACTTTATGTTCATCACCGGCATCTGGCATATTGAGGTAATTGTCTAGATCATGAAAATTCATCGCCAAACCCATTTTCCCAACACTCGGTGACTGATTAATCGATAGTCTCGACTTACTTGGAATCCAAACCTCGGTGCGGGGTTGGCCCCATTGAATATTGCAACCGAAGTACTTTTCATAAAGGTCAACGTTCTCACGATACCCTGCGATAGAAACGAACGCTGGTTTGAAATCAGGCCCTAAATATCGCCTAATAATCTTCATCATGAAAATTGCGATACGCACTGAGTCATGAACCTTACCAACTTCAGAATACTCAGGATTATCGTAACACCACTTAATTAAGCTCCCAGCCTGAGTTCCATAGAGAAAAGCCCCCGACTGTAAACAGTGCAGTCCAATATTGACTCTACGAATAGTTGAAGCTAAGTCGTGCCCGGAGAAGAACCAGTTAGCAAGTGGCCCTAACCTCTCAATGTCCACCCTATCGGCAAGCTTCAAAATAATGTCGGGATCGTTCGTTTGCTGCTCGAGTAAGCCGTACCATTTATCCACTTCATTGACAGGAATCAGGTTCAAAGCGTTAGCGAAGACTGACTTGGGAATGCCTAAAGAATCCATATCTATGTCGCGGTTAGCCGCCGCATACTGATAAATACCTAAAATTCCTAATGCTCTTAAGAAGTTACAATTGTTCATTCGTGATAAAACCCTGAAATGTAATTACAGATCAAATCATTTACCTGCCATTATTGAAGTAATTGGTAAATTTGCAACCTATAAATCGGATATCTATCACACTCAGCGCTCAATTTAGCTTAGGGTTTATCAATGAGTTTAGTAAGTGTCCCATTTGTCGGAACTGGCGCTGATACAGCGCTACACGTAGTTGCGGGGGTTGTATTGGTCGCAACCATTGCCGCCGCATGTTACGGGTTCTGGCGTGTTCATGAATTACCAATCAATAAAGCTCACAGTAAAGAGCATCAACAACTCGGTTTGATCACAGCACTCACATGGATTGGATTTTTATGGCACTGGGTATGGGTACTCGCCGTGATCTTAGCATTCGTTGATATGGAGAAAGCCATTATCAACCTGAGAGATACATGGAAAGCACCACCAACACCAAAAGATTCAACCACGACTAAAACTAAAGGTGAGGAGAACCAAACATGTTAGAAGGTTTAGCAATTTGGGCGCTGTTCATCTATTTATTGAGACTGATTGGTATGCCTTGGAACAAAGGCACAAAAGCGTTTGCTTACCTTGGAGGTACATCATGGCTGATGTTTGTATGGGTCGGACTGATTAACTTAACGCCAATGGATTTGTCTGGGGGCTCTGTGGTTCAATCGCCACACATTCAATTGCGTCCAGATTCAACCAATGTGTCTGGGAAAACCACGAAGGTACATATTCACCCGAACCAAGACGTGGCTGAAGGGCAATTGATCTACGAGATCGACGACACCAAATATGTGATCGCTCGAGACAAGGCACAGGTTCAGTTAGAGTCAGCAGAGGTCGCTCTAGATACCGCTCGTCAAGAAGTCAGTATCGCAAAAGTCAGCTACCAATCAGCGCTTGAAGACATCAAAGCTTCGATAGCACAAATTGAGTCAGCAAAGACCGACTTAGTTTTGCAGTCTAAGACACTGGATCGTTATCAAAAGCAAAACAGTGTGGCTGAACACACCATTACAGAGTCTGACATCGACCAACAAACCGCAAAGGTGGACTTAGCAACACACAACGTCACTACGCTTGAATCTCAGTTGAGTAAAAAAGAAGTAGATGCGGAAAACGCCAAGTTAAACATCCATAAAGCAGAGACCAACGTTAGTAAGCAAAAAACGGAAGTCGAATCTGCAAAAGCGACACTGGCACAAGCGCAATGGGACTTAAATAGTACCAAAGTAACGGCGCCATCAGATGGCTTTGTTACCAACTTTATTCTTCGTGAAGGGCAACGTGTTTCGATGATGCCTCGTATACAAATGTATACCGAAGAGAAATACGTGTTAATGCGAGTAAACCACCAAGCGATTCGCAACATCAAAGTCGGTCAGCCTGCGGAGTTCGCAACAGCGGTATACCCAGGGAAAATCTTCTCTGCGACAGTAGAAGGAATTGTGGAAGCAACGGGTGAGGCACAAGCCAGCTTATTAGGTATCGATGAACAGGTTCGAGTAACCACAGGTCGAAACCTTCAGAACAAGCACCACTTCGTTCGTTTGAAGATTGATGAAACAGAAGGTTACGACATCCCTGTCGGCTCAGTAGGGCTTGCTTGGGTTAGTGGTGAGAAGCCAATTAGCTTTATGGCCTTCCTGGATGTTATCCGTGGCATCATCATCAGAATGAAGTCTCAGCTATACTTCTTCTACTCTATCTAACCACCTTCATGGATTAGAAACACCAAGCCCGAGTGATCACTGATCACTCGGGCTTTTCGTTTCTTGAATACAAACCAATAAGCTTAACTCAGAAAGAAGAGCCAACAGCTTGCCCCCCTACCATTTATCGTCAAACTAATACCAATTCGCAAAATGCATTCGCATTACGCAAAAACTCAATTTCAAAATGCTAAGAAAGCGCTTAAATACGCACCAAATTGCTATCAAACAGCCGATAATCAAGGTTATTAGAGTTGGCACACTAACTGCAATGTAATCTAGTGACCCTTCTTAAGCCGAGGGTCACCTAGCCAACTGACGTTGTTAGTGAACCTATTCTTGTTCACAAAATATATAAGCCAATCGCGATTATTGCGGTTGGCTATTTTTTTACCTGTCGTTTGGCTAACCAATCCCCCCTCGATACAGACACCCATTCAATCGCATAACAATCAACATTCATAGTCAACCATCACTAGTAGACACCCAATACGCTATAGAAAACGTTTTCTATTAATTTCTACGAAACAAATCATAAAAATTACCGTATGTTTTATATAGAAATTGACAAGAAAACTGATTTTAAGCCGGCTCTATTGACAAAATTAGCATTGACTATGTGATTTATATCACCATAATGCGCACGTTTGCCTGCAATACGGCGACCGTTAATTTTAATTTTGATCATTTGCGGAGGTTAAAAAATGGCTGCTGATAATAACTACAGTCTAGGGCCGGTTCCAACATCGGCTAGGAAAGGAGTTGCTTCACTCACCATGGTAATGCTTGGACTCACTTTCTTCTCTGCAAGTATGTGGACAGGTGGTTCACTCGGGACAGGCCTTTCATTCAACGATTTCTTCCTCGCCGTTCTCATCGGTAACCTAATTCTCGGTATTTACACTTCTTTTCTTGGCTACATCGGCTCATCTACTGGCCTCTCTACTCACCTCCTTGCTCGTTTCTCTTTCGGTACTAAAGGCTCATGGCTTCCTTCTGCTCTACTTGGTGGCACACAAGTCGGTTGGTTTGGCGTAGGTGTAGCGATGTTCGCGATTCCAGTACAAAAAGCGACAGGCATTGATACCAACACCTTAATCATCGTATCTGGTTTGCTAATGACAGGTACTGTGTACTTCGGTATTAAAGCGCTCATGGTGCTGTCAGCGGTCGCCGTTCCCGCTATTGCTATTCTGGGTGGTTACTCAGTACTGACAGCCGTAGACAGTGTTGGTGGTTTAGAGCAGCTACAACTTATCAAGCCAGAAACGCCAATGGACTTCTCAATGGCCTTAGCTATGGTTGTCGGTTCATTTGTTAGTGCAGGTACATTAACGGCTGACTTCGTGCGCTTCGGTAAGAAACCAGCGAGCGCAGTACTGATTACCATGGTCGCGTTTTTCATCGGTAACTCGCTGATGTTCATCTTCGGTGCGGCTGGTGCAGCAGCAACAGGTCAAGCGGACATTTCAGATGTGATGATCGCTCAAGGTCTACTACTGCCTGCGATTATCGTACTAGGTTTAAATATCTGGACGACCAACGAAAACGCGCTTTACGCATCAGGCCTAGGCTTCTCTAACATCACAGGCCGCTCAAGTACTACAATGTCTATCATTAACGGCATTATCGGTACGATTTTCGCGCTGTGGTTATACAACAACTTTGTTGGCTGGTTAACCTTCCTTTCGCTAGCGATTCCACCAATTGGTGGCGTTATCATCGCCGACTTCTTCGCGAACCGTAAACGTTACAAAGATTTTGCAAATGCGGAGTTCCAAACCGTTAACTGGGCTGGCATTATCGCGATTGCAACAGGCGTAGCAGCAGGTCACTTCCTCCCTGGCGTTGTTCCTTTGAACGCCGTGTTAGGAGGTGCAATCAGTTACCTAGTGCTAAACCCTCTATTGAATAAAAAAGCTCTGAAATCTCAGGCCGCTTAAGGACACACTATGACAACCTTATTAATCAAGAACGCGAAACTTCAAGACCAAGAAGGCTTGAAACAGATTCTGATTGAAAATGGTCAATTTTCTCGCATTCTCGATAATGACGCGCAAATCAATCATCAAGGCGATATCCTTGATGCAGAAGGCGGTATTGCGGTTTCTCCTTTCTGTGAACCGCACATTCACCTTGATACGACTCAAACTGCTGGTGAGCCAAACTGGAACATCTCTGGCACTTTGTTTGAAGGCATTGAGCGTTGGGCTGAGCGTAAAGAGCTGCTGTCGATTGAAGACGTTAAATCTCGTGCTAAGCAAACATTGAAATGGCAAATTGCTAACGGTGTTCAACACGTTCGTACTCACGTAGACGTGTCTGATCCAACGTTAGTCGCGCTAAAAGCGATGGTTGAAGTGCGTGAAGAGATGAAAGAGTGGGTCGATATCCAAATCGTCGCATTCCCTCAAGAAGGCATTCTTTCATACCCTAACGGCAAAGAACTTCTTGAAGAAGCTGTGAAGATCGGTGCTGACGTTATCGGTGCTATCCCACACTTTGAGTTCACTCGTGAATACGGTGTTGAATCGCTGCACTATGTATTTGAACTTGCACGTAAATACGACTGTCTCATCGACGTTCACTGTGACGAAATCGACGACGAACAATCTCGTTTTGTTGAGACACTGGCAGCCCTAGCTCATAAGTTCGAAATGGGCGAAAAGGTAACAGCAAGCCATACGACAGCGATGGGCTCTTACAATGGTGCTTACGCATCTCGCCTATTCCGCCTATTGAAAATGTCTGGCATCAACTTCGTTGCAAACCCGTTAGTGAACATTCACTTACAAGGCCGCTTCGATGACTACCCTAAACGTCGTGGCGTGACTCGCGTTAAAGAGATGCTAGCAGCGAACATCAACGTCTGTTTTGGTCACGATGATGTGTTCGACCCATGGTACCCATTAGGCACTGCAAACATGCTTCAAGTACTCCATATGGGGCTACATGTGACGCAAGTGATGGGCTATGACCAAATCAACAACTCGCTTGATTTAATTAGCAAAAACTCGGCTCGCACGCTGAACATTCAAAACAACTATGGTATCGAAGAAGGTAAGCCTGGTAGCCTACTGATTCTTCCTGCAGAGAATGGCTTTGATGCAGTGCGCCGCCAAGTTCCTGTGCAGTACTCAGTGCGTCACGGCAAAGTGATCGCGGAGACTCAGCCGGCGAAAACAAAAATTAATCTAGATAAGACGGAAGATGTAAGCTTTAAACGCTAATATCGTCTATAATTACTATCGAATAAAAGGAAGCTGAGATGCTTCCTTTTGTTATGTTGGCGAAGAGACAAAACTATCACTAATTCAGTGTGTTTCTTGTTAATTCGCACGGTATGACAAAAAAAACACTGATTTCGCAATCAATGTGTGTACATCTCGAAAGACTGTGTTAACATGCACTCGCTCTGTTAGCCGGAGTTATTTAAGTTAGATGAATAGTAAAAAATTGACATGTAAAATCGTTACCCGTTTTTGTAAGTAGTTTTTCCTTATTTCTTAGCAATATTAAATAATTCAATTATCAGCGCATTGCATTGAATGCAATCAACAATTTAGAAAATTTATGAATAAGGGACAAATTATGTCTAACACAAATACTGGCACTGTAAAATGGTTTAACGAAGAGAAAGGTTTCGGCTTCATTTCTCAAGACAACGGCGGCGCTGACGTATTCGTACACTTCCGTGCTATCGTTTCTGAAGGCTTCAAAACTCTGAAAGAAGGCCAAAAGGTTTCTTTCGAAGTTGAAAACGGTCAAAAAGGCCTACAAGCAGCAAACGTTGTTGCTCAATAATTAGCATTTAGCTAAAAAGAATTTTAAAGCGCTGATTTTTATCGGCGCTTTTTTCTATCTGTCGAAAAATTTCTGCCCCCTCCTACTACTGAGCACTTCCTCTACACCACGCTTAAATCACTCGCTGCTCTAACAAACGCACTAACTTTGGCTCACCCACTTAAAGCGTAATTTCTCCAAATCCTTGCCTAGCTTCAGTACTGACATCTACATCGCTGTTGCAAAGTGAATAACTCAAAATTTGGTTAAAGAACAATCCATTAGATCGCCGTTATAAGTACGCAATCGATATTCATAATAAAAATGAGTAATTTATCCAACCCTCATCCATTAATTATATAATTTTTAAAGCAAAGCTCCTCGAAATCCGCTAACCTTGTCCACAAGTGGCTTTAGTTGGTTTGATATCTGCAGTAAAAATAATGAACAAAGACGAATTTCAGAAATCCACCGCTAATCTAAAGAAAGCGGTGCCTCTTATGATGAAGAATAGGGTGTCGACCACACCTGCAAATTACGCACTTTGGTACACCTATGTCGATAATGCGATCCCGCAACTGACTAAAGATATGGATGGGGTACTGGAACATTATGGTATCTGCCCCCCAGCAGTCGGTGATCAACTTTACAACAACTACGTTGCCAGCAAATCTGAAACCAATATCAATGATCTGCGCGCTAACTTAGAGCTGTTGGTATCTGAAGTATCAAACTCTATGAATGATACGCTAACGGATACTTCGGCTTTCTCGGATATGATCGACAAAAGTTTTGAAGACCTGTCTCGCGTTGAAAATGAAAGCCTATCTATCGACGAAGTGATGTCACTGGTACGTCAGCTTGTTTCTGAGTCTCGAAACATTCGCCACTCGACCCAATTCTTAAATTCTCAACTGAACTCGGCCACTTCTGAAATCTCTAAGCTGAAGAGCCAGCTTGTTGAAGTTCAAAAAGACGCGCTTTTTGACAGCACCACCACACTGTATAACCGTCGCTCTTTCGACCGAGATTTAGAGACACTCTGTGAAGCCAACCAATCTCTATGTTTGATCTTGCTCGACATCGACCACTTTAAGAATTTCAACGACACCTACGGTCACTTGTTTGGTGATATGGTTCTAAAAGGTATTGCTCGCAAACTTAAGCTAAGTTGTCGTGAGGGTATTTCAGCATATCGATTTGGCGGTGAAGAGTTCGCACTTATTGTGCCAAATAAATCCATGCGTATCGCACGTCAACTTGCTGATACTAACCGTCGTTCGTTAGAAAAGCTGTCGATTAAAGATCGTCGCAGTGGTGAACAAGTCGGTAATATTACCGCCTCTTTTGGTGTGGCCGAGCTTGAACCAGGGGAATCCCCTCAATCGCTGATCGAACGCGCCGATAGGCTGCTTTACGAAGCCAAAACACTTGGCCGTAATCGAGTTATGCCTCTATAAGGACCATCATTGGTCCAGGCTATTTAACCGAATTACGCGTGGTTCGCCTTTATTGAAATTAGAAAGCCCCAAAGGCATTACCTTTGGGGCTTTTAGTTTATTATGCCCTTGATTCAGAGCGCTGAAGGCTCGGCTTTAAATTTGGAAACAGTAATTTAGGCAGTAGTCCTCACCACTTTTTGCTCTAAATTCTTTATTTTCACTACACGCCTTTGGTTTACCCTTTTCATCACCTTTAACTAGGCTGATCCAGTGTCGCATCGCAGCAATAGTTTCTTGGTGTAAAGTGGTATTCGTTGATTCAGTTGGAGCTTGACCGAATGTCGTGCACGATTCCAGTTGGATATCATCAATCTCTACCAGTTCAATGCAGCCAGTACCTTTGTGACAACCAAACATCACTTCTAAGTGGCTTCCGCTACCATCACGGAACAAGATTGAATCAGGGTCGCTCTTCTCCCCCATGTAGGCTACAAAGTGCTTAGGGTGTTTTAGGCCGCTATGCTGTCCGTCTTTGAAGTAAGCCATGATATGACGGTAATCGACTACGTAGCTCGTTACGTCTTGGTGAGAGCCATGCTCAAGAGGAAATAGACGGTCAAGCAGTTGCTTTGCTTTCACTTGCTTCTCATTTTGCTGGTTTGCACTGATTGTCTCCACGGCAAAGACAGCTTCAGCGATAAATGGCTTTGATTGTTTTTGGATTTCTGTTTTATCGAATGTAAGCATATTCATAGTCTTTCCCTCTTGACTAGTCCGGTGAAAACCACCGATTTTTAACGCAAAAATGTGTCCTAGAGCAATTATTCCAAACGAACGTTTAATTTATTTATCGTTTTGTGAATTGCTTAGTTTGTAGATTAGCGCTTTTTTACATACAATTTCACAACAAAAATTTTACAATGTGAATTTTACAAATATGGCCTTGTCAAAAAGTTTAGTTCGTCAGTCACATTTCCTAGGTACGAAGATACGTAACCTTAGGAAGCGTAACCATTTAACGATGGAAGATCTGTCTGCGCGTTGTATTAGAATCAACCCAGAGTATGCACCTTCCGTTTCTTACCTCTCTATGATTGAACGTGGAAAGCGAGTCCCAAGCATCGATATGCTCGAAGTGATTGCTCAGGTCTTCCAAAAGAGCCCAACATGGTTTCTTGACGATGAATCAGAACAGCAGGCCATTGCTCCCGACAAAGGTAATCGAGGCGGGATTAGCGGTATGGCTCTGGAGCCCAGCTTCCTTTTCTCTAACGACATCCTGCAAATTGCGATACCTGAGATGTTGTCGCAAACAGGTATCTCTGGGCGCCAATTCGCACATCTATTAATTAGAGCCCACCAAGAGAGCCACCAGAACCACTTCCCTGACCTTGAGCGGGCTGCTGAAGAGGTGGGCCTAAAACGACTCAACCTCAGCATAGAAGACCTAATAGACATCGCTAGAAGCCTCGGAATCAACATCCGCTGGGTAACACGCACACCGCAAGACGTAGTCGATGAGCTCGGTATCAACGCCAAACAGTTGGTAACGTCCTTTTTTGAACCGCCTGGTACCATCTTCTTAAATGAAATCCTCAAAGAATATCCAACGCGTTTAAAATACGACTTGTCGGTTTACATCGGCCATTGCATTTTGCATAGCAAAGAAGGGTTAAAGAGTGTGTTGTCGGTGGGAAATAACAACACATGGGACGACAACCAAGTATCAGGGTCTTCTCAACTCAACTCTCAAGATATTTTGCAAGCGTGGCGAGATTTTGAATCCAGCTTCTTTGCTGGTGCTCTGCTGTGCCCGAAGGTTCCTTTCAGACAATTGCTTGACCGTACCGGTTATGAAATCGATGTCCACCAAAGAGCAGGGGTTTCCCCCTCTGTTGCGATGCGACGAATGACGGTAGTCTCCCCCTACCCTCATTGGCACTACTTTGATGCTTATGGACCGGGGAAACTCAAGGCGGTATACCGCGGGAACGGGATTCCACTGCCTTGGGGGAATATGAGAACGGTGGCCGACCCATGTCAGCATTGGGCTGTGTTCCGTCGATTATCAGAGCCTCGTGCGGGTAGCTCAGCTCAAATCTCCATTTTAAACGTGGGTGACGAGCCAAGAATCTACTGTTGCGAATCCATCAACATGACGGATCCGGCGGGTAACAATCGCGTATTGTGTGCCGGCATAGACCTCAACCCTGCGATTGATGCCCAAGGCGGTAATTCAAGAGAAATAGCAGAGCAGCTAAAAGCTTCATGCGTTGACAATGGCGGCTCTGTAGCGATCCCACGTAACATCAAGAAAGATCTCACGACCATAGCCAAGATTCTAAATATAAATTGGATTGAACGTGGGATAGAAACAGAGGCGAGGCTTATCTGCTCAAGAGGCGGAGAGTGCCCACGCCAACCAAGCTGTTATTCAAAGTGCGGTGAGAGTTAATAGCGAAACCAGTGGGCATGTGTCTTAGCATTCATGCTCTGCTTGTTTTGCTTAGCAAAGCTGAGCTAATTAGGGTTAATGGATAATTCGGTTTGCTTAGTTTTGGAAGAGAGTAAAAAGCAAATCAAAAATAGAACCTCAAATTCAGGCAAAAAAAAACCAATCACAAAAAGGTGATTGGTCATATATTTTGTGTGAACAATAAAGATTCACTAACAACGTCAGTTGGCTAGGTGACCCTCGGCTTAAGAAGGGTCACCGTTACTAATGCAGCATGCGTGCCAACTTTAAAACCCCCTATTTATTACGCATCTGGACACGTATTAGCCGTAAATTCTTGTTTGTTTTGCAAACTGGAATTGCAAATTGCAAATATCAACAAAAACGCTAGTGATTATGTTGTTATTAAAAACTTATTAAAGACAGATTAACCTTGAGTTAAATTACTCTTTTTCAATAGATTCAATAAGTTTAACATCCCTTTCAGCCTACCACTTTTCAATACCACACGCATAAAAAAACGCGAACATTGATCATCAATATTCGCGTTTATCTCAGTGCTGTTGCAGAGCGATTTAGGCTTTCAAGAAAGCAACACTCTGCTTATGGCGCTAGCAGCAGAAATTCTTACTTCTGAGGCGCAGGCTTCGAACGAGATCGAGACGGTTTGTTCGCCGAAGGTCTGTTTCCTGAAGGCTTATTCGATGACTTACCTGGGCCGTAGCTGCCACCGTATCCAGATTTCTTAGCATTACCCGTGTCGCCCACTTTACCCTGACTGTTTTGCGAGCCAGGCTTGCGTTGCGAACCAGAGTGGCTTTGTGAATTAGAGTGGTTCGAAGCTGGCTTCTTACCTGTATTCCCGCGCTTGAAGTTGCTGCCATTGTTTCTTACTGACTTCTCTTCCCCCATAGCGGCTGGGTTGTTTTCAGCAGGCTTTCTACCCTGTGTCGGTTTGCGTTTTGGTGCAGACCCTGTGCCTGGTACATGGCGCTTGTTCTTACCTGCAGGCTTGTGACCGCGAGCATTATCGCCCGAACGTTGACCATCCGAGTGTTCACGTGGTTGTTTTGCTTTCTTCGGCTTCTTAGGTTTGATTGGACGTGTATCCAAACGCGACTCCGGAAGCTTGTTTACTGGCGAGAAACCTTCAAGTTCACGGCGCTCTAGCACTTGTTGAATTAGACGTTCAATACCGAACAGCTCACCAACTTCATCCGCACAAACCAATGAGATTGCTTTACCTACTTCACCCGCACGACCTGTACGACCAATACGGTGTACATAGTCTTCTGAAACGTGTGGAAGGTCGAAGTTAACCACTTGAGGCAGTTGTGGGATATCAATACCACGAGCCGCGATATCAGTTGCGACTAACACGCGTACCTTACCCGTTTTGAAGTTCTCTAGCGCTTTAGTACGAGCACCTTGGCTCTTGTTGCCATGAATAGGTGCAGCGGTAATGCCTTGCTCATCAAGGAAACGAGCCAGCTTATTAGCACCGTGCTTAGTTTTACTAAATACCAGCACCTGACGCCAATCATTGTCTTTGATAAGCTTCGCAAGCATTGGGCTCTTTTTCTTCTTATCTACTGGGTAGATACTCTGTTCAACCGTTTTCGCCGTCGAGTTTGCAGGGCTTACTGAGATTTCAACCGGGTTATTAACCAAGCCTTTCGCTAGGCTACGGATGTCATCAGAGAAGGTTGCAGAGAACAGTAGGTTCTGACGTTTCTTAGGTAAGAAAGCCAAGATCTTGCGAATATCGCGGATGAAACCCATGTCTAGCATACGGTCCGCTTCATCTAGGACTAGAATCTCAAGTTGATCGAAGCGCACAGCATTTTGGTTGTATAGATCAAGCAAGCGACCCGGTGTTGCCACCAGCACATCACTGCCTTTACGCAGTTTTTGCATCTGAGGGTTAATTTTTACGCCACCGAATACCACACTCGAAGTCAAAGGTAGATTGATACTGTACTTAACAACACTGCCATTCACTTGCGCAGCAAGCTCACGAGTCGGTGTTAACACAAGTGCACGAACTTGGTTCTGACGTACACGAGGGCCTTTTGATAGCAACTCAAGAATAGGTAGTGTGAAACCTGCAGTTTTACCTGTCCCTGTTTGAGCAGCGGCCATCACATCTTTGCCTGTTAGGACAGCTGGCACGGCTTTCTCTTGGATTGGTGATGGCTTATCGTAACCTTGTGCTTCAATAGCTTTAAGGATCGGTTCTGAAAGGCCAAGGGAGGTAAAACTCATAGATTATTTTCTCAGTTGAATAACATTTAGTATGAGCGACAAAGTACAAGAACGTGCCGCTGCAGCTTTTGCTGATCAAATCATTGATACGTAGCAAAGCGCGGTATTCTGAGGCTTTTCCCCACATTCAGCAACTAAATTCTAATCGCAACTGAGATTCTTTCTAGGTTATCTGACGCTTCTGCTCGTACATTTTTTCATCAGCGGCTTTCAACAGGCCATCGACATCATTAAAGCTGTCGTCATAAACGACCCACCCCACACTGATTCTGAGATAAAACGAGTGTGCTTCATAAACCACTGGCGTTTCGCATATCGCGCCTGTAGCTTTTGCGTAATGGTTGCCACGTGTTCCTCATCAATAATGCGTGGCAGCAGTACCAAAAACTCATCACCACCAATACGCGCAACAATATCTGAGGTGCGTAGCATACTCTTGATTCGTTTGGCGCACTCAATCAATACCTTGTCACCTGCCGCGTGACCATAAGTATCGTTAATCGCCTTAAAACCATCAAGGTCGATATTCACCACGGCGAAAGTCTTCGTTCGATGCTTCTGAACCGTTTTGAATGCTTGCTTGAGGCTATACATAAAGTAGCGTCGATTTGGCAACATGGTCAGTTCATCATGCATTGAACGGCTATCAGCAATACGATAAAGGCGATAGATCATGAAGTAAGCGCCCATAAGAATCAGCATCACCCCATACCCAATCAGCCTAACACTATGGATTCGATACCAAGGCACATCCATCAGTACGTGGTCGTTACCCGATAACGCCAAATACCAACCTCCGTAAGGAAAGTTTACCTGTTCGGTAGTAAAGGCATTACTAAACACCTCTTGCGTCCCATAGAACACCTCACCATCTTTACCAGCACTGTTTGTACCGCGAATGGCTAAGTTATATTTGTTTTCAATTTTGCCAACACCTACATCTTCTAACAGTGCATCTAGGTCGATAACCGCGCTCGATACGCCCCAATAGTTTTGGTTAAAAGGAGGATCTCTAAAGATAGGGGTTCTTGTTATTAAGGCTTGCCCACCCTGGAACAAATCAAAAGGACCCGCAATAAAGGTGTTACCTATGTTGCGAGCAATCTCAACCGACTCCCATTGAATTGGATGGTCTCGATAGTCAATACCTAGGATTTGTTCGTTGCCTTCCAGTGGATAAACAAAATTAAGTACATCGTTCTCAGCGAGACCGATTAAGCGAATGTGGAAGCCATCTCGAATGATGTTCTGAGCAATCTGGTCCCAACCTTTTGGTCTCCATTAGGATTGATCGTCACAAGTGTTGAGAAGTTATTGAGAATATACATGTCAGACACGATCGTCGCTTCTATACGAGATCGGATAATAGATAGTTGCTTTTTGGCGACCGAATACGATTCATTTTTAAGAAAGGTCAATTGCTTGGCGTGAAAATGCTCAATTGCACTCACGACTACAAAGAAGAATAACAACGATAATACTTTGGCAGGCCACTGCTTGCTAAAACGACTTGGCATTCGAGAACCTCTAACACTATTGTTCTGTTTACTGCCTTTAATCGGCTCATTTCTGGCTTGTTTTTTCAGTATGCCGACAAGCGATTAAAAATCCACACTTTAAGTCTGGTCTACACTCATTATTGAGTCATTCATCACTCATAGCCAGTTAACTACACTGATTACTCAATCAAAAAACCTAAATGAGCCTTATAAAGCTTACATTGTATTGACCCAAACCTTACATTAAAGGATTCATCAGTGTTATTTTATACTCACGATTAATCAGCTTGGTACTTTACTCATATGAAGTTAAAAACTCTCACTCTGTGCACCTTATTATCAACTTCTGTTGCCATTGCGTTCCACGCACAAGCTTCCTCTGAAACAAACGGGGCGGTTGAAGTACAAGAGAACTATACCGCAACAAGCGTACCAACTGTTCAATCGCAAACTGAATCGCTCTACTCTCAAGAACAATATTTCAAACAATCAGCCGACTTGATTCGTCAGACCTATGAAAGCCAGCTTTACACGCTTCCGGCCTTTAAAGAGGGGCATTACGGACTGCGCATGTATCGTCAAACATTAGATGATAAATACGCAGCAGCGGTATGGAGCGATATGGCTCGCGTGGCGAGTAAGCTCAGCAGCCTGTCGAATGATGTTCACACCATGGAGCAAATCGTCATTTATTCAGAGAAACGTGTTGCTTCTTACGTCGGTGATGACGATGAGCGCAGTGTACGACGTTACAATATCACCAAGCATATGCCCGAATATCTATATCTAGGCGTTGATCTTCTTGGCTCTATGGCACGTGCCAATGAATACGGTTTGGAACACAAGAACGATGCCAAGCTACGCGAAATCATTCGTCGCTATGACTTTTCTCGTTATGTAACCAATGAAGACATGGTGAAAGCGTGGGCAGCTCAGCTCGCTAATCAGGTTTATTGGCTGCGCCAACTGGGTGAGCAAGATGTGGTTGATGAGTTCGTCGAGACCTTTAAAAAAGCCTACCCTGACGACAAGGATAAAAAGCTCTCTAGCCAACAGTTTGGCAATAAGATTTACGGCATGACACACGTCATCTTCGGTGACTCTGAGTACTATCAACATCAGGTCAGCGAACAAGAACACCAATGGATCTACGATTACTTTAGAGAGAACATCGATACTATCCTGCTGCGTGCCAAAGAAGATGTTATTGCCGAGGTTGGCTTAACCTTCCTATTGGCAGGCCTTGAAGATGATCCAGTGGTAGAGAAGACTCGACTTGCTATCCAATCCTCGATTGATAAGAAGCGCGGTATGATCCCTTCAATCACCGGTGATTTTGATCTTGAATATGGAGAGCACCGCAACGTATTGGCAATCATGTTGCTTGACTGGCAACAAGTGAATGAAGCACCAACCTTTAAAGGGAACCCAAAGGTATTTAAAACGATTCCTTACGGGCTCGTTGAGAATAAATAGAACACTTAAGCCAGACGACAAAAAACCAAAAAGCCGCACACCTTTAAGGCATGCGGCTTTTTAATACCTGACACATATCAATAGCGCGGACAAAGCATAACGCTAAAACGCTCAGACAGCCTTGTTCATCACTATAGTGAAATCACCTTCGGTGTAACCCTCAATCAAAGAGACATCGTCACACTGCGTTTTACAGAAGCGATAAACGCCCTGGGGGTGATAACTCATCAAGGTATTGCTCGAAGGGTACTGGCTAGAGTTAAGAAGGTTAAATATGACGGTTTGATTTGCTAGGTCAAACATCCGAGTAATCATATTCGTCAGGTAATCAGAATCTCGAAAAATGTAATTCAATGAACCGCTAGCGATAACCACGTCATGGGTTTCAAGAGGCATCTTGCTCATGTCACCTGCAATAAATTGGCATCGATCTTCTGTGTATTTTTGCTTGGCCGTTTTAAGGAAGCCAGAGTGCTGGTCAACACCTGTGTATGATTGGAGACGATAAATGCTGTCGAGTAGTTCAAACAGATCTCCGTAACCACACCCTAAATCCAAAACACTTTTTTTCTCGAAGTCTGTAGCGCGCGCGATCACTTCGAAGCGACACAACTGGCTCTCTTCGTTGGTCCAACCTAGAGACTTTGCTTTGTCCCCTTTCCAACGATGGGTTTGCTTTCGGTGATACCAATACACCTTAAAACGATCGCGCCAATGCATTACATGCAACTCAACCACATAGTCAGACTAGCTAGGCTTCAGAGTCGTTAGTAAGTAAGCCACCGATCTTGTAGCCAATTGCATAGCAAACCGCGGCAACGGTCACGAACCCCAGTGCAGAAAAGAAGTACGCTGCCGATGCTGCTACACCCGCGCCCCAGACAACACTAAATACCAAACCGAGATAAGCTTCTTTTGGCCACTGAGAGATAGGAAATTGTTCACCACCAGCAATAAGATAAACCATTGCAAATAAGCCAATGAAGGTGGTGATAAGACCAATGAGAACGCGCATGTTCATGGGAAGACCTTTGATTTATTGAATTTGGTTGCCACTATTGTTCATCGGTACCAAATATCGCTACTCGAAACCGCATACCACTAATCGCAACCTAATAATATTCAAGTATATAGGATAAAAGAGGCTTGCTCTATTACTCTTCAGAGTGAAGCTTCACTCACTATAACAGCACGAAAAACCTAGTCCTCATATCATTCGACTTTGTAACAGCCACAAAAAAGCGGAGACCTTCCTTACGTAAACTCCGTAAACAAGGTCTCCGCTTTGACTGAATCTAGAGGCTTTTGCTCAATCTAGATTAAAGCAGGATGAAGATACCCGCTAAACATGCACTCATTAGGTTTGCTAGCGTACCAGCAGCGACTGCTTTCAAACCTAGGTTCGCTACTTCTGCGCGACGCTCTGGCGCCATTACACCGATAGAACCCAGTTGAATCGCAATAGAGCCGATGTTAGCAAAGCCACACAATGCAAATGTCACAATCACTTGGCTGTGTTCAGACAGTAGCGCTTTGTTTTCAACGAAGTCGATGAAAGCAACAAACTCGTTCATTACGATCTTCTGACCAATGTAAGAACCCGCCATTAATACTTCATCACTCGGAATACCGATTAGCCATGCTAGTGGTGAGAATAGGTAACCGAAGATAGCTTGCAGCGTGATACCCGCAAAGCCGAACGTATCACCTAGGCTTTCTAAGCCAGTGTTTACCATGGCAATCACACTCACAAATGCAATCAACATCGTACCAACGGCTACCGCAACCTTCATACCGTTCATCGCGCCGCTAGCCAATGCATCAATTACGTTGCTTTGGTCAGCTTTATCTAGCTCAATGTGGTCATAGTCACTCGGTGTGCTACGTTCAGGAACGATGATCTTCGCCATTAACAAGCTACCCGGAGCCGCCATGAAGCTAGCAGCAATGAGGTATTTAAGTTCAACACCCAAGCCTGCATAACCACCAAGCACACTACCAGCTACCGATGCCATACCACCTGCCATTACAGCAAACAGTTCAGAACGAGTCATAGACTTTAAAAAAGGACGAATAAGAAGAGGAGACTCACCCTGAGAAAGGAAGATATTACCAGTCGCTACCAGAGATTCAGCTTTACTTGTGCCAAGCAGTTTTTGCACCGCTCCACCTAAGATTTGAATCACTTTCTGCATGATGCCTAAGTAATAAAGCGCAGAGATCAAAGCACTGAAGAAGATAATGATTGGAAGTACGCGAACCGCGAAAATGAAACCTTCAGTAGCAAGATCACCGAAAAGGAAAGCAATACCCGCGTCAGCAAAACCAAGTAGGCCAGAAACACCATTACTTAGACTTGTTAACGCTAACTGTCCCCATGGGAAATACAAAACTAAAGCTGCGAAGCCGATTTGAAGTAGTAGTGCACGAGTCACCGTTTTCCAGTTAATCGAAGAACGACTTTCAGATAGCAGGTACGCGCAAGCAATCAGTGCAATAACACCGACAAAACCAAATAGAATATTCATAATGTGTCCTAGTAATCCTTATAGAGTGAACATGAGCCAAGCGAATGACATCAAAGGAACAGGACAAAGAACCGCAAGCAAAACGCTACGCGATGAAGGGGCTAACAAAGTTAGCGGCTGTAACAACGAGTTGTTCATGTAAAAAATCACCTTATACAAGCAGTGGAACGTAGCTGGTCCGGTCCGTGGGGTCATTCACATATCCATGTGACGGCTTGTATTGGCTAAGCACCGGCTTAAAACCGGAAGAGAAGTATAAACAGATGATTGAGACTTTCATCACATTTTTTAACGCAAACGATCGCGCGGTCATAAAACATACAAAACGAACTAATTACCGCGATAATTCACTTTGTTAGTAATAAATAGGATAAGTACAAGTCACACTAAAACAAAAAGCCACAGAGTGTGGCTTTTTCAAAATATGATAGAAAACAAAAGTGATTAGTTTAGCAATGCACTTTTCACTTCAGTGTCTTGGAAGATTTCTTCGAAGCGCTGTTTATAGATAAGTTGCATCTCATTGATGATTGCACCGCCATCAGGCACATCATTCTCGCCTTGGAAGTTTTTGCTGAGTAGCTTTTCGCCCGCTTCATCGTAAATAATCACATTAACGTTGTACCAAGAATTGTCCGTGAACGCGTGGAAGTCATACTTCCATTCATTCAAGACGAACATCATTGATTTATTGTTGAACGCTTTCATCTGCTCAGCGACCTTGGTGATATCCTCTTCCGGTGTCGTTTCTACCGACTCAACAGCTACTTGCTGTTGTTTCAAACCTGCTACCAATCTGTCGGTTAAAAACTGAGACATGGGCTGCTGTGTCGCCGTGTTGTAGGTATAAGGGATACCTAATGAGCTACGAATAATGCCTTCGAACTTTGGCTCTTTGTCGTGATCAAGAACATAAGGGCGCTTGTCGATCACAGCGATAGTCAGTGCTTTTTCTTGCGGGACTTCGTTGAGTTGAGGCGCACTCTGCTCTGCGGTTAATACTGTTGCACAGCCAGAAAGCCCTAGGGATACTGCAGCGAGCAGCAAACTGACGAGTTTTTTCATTAGATTTACCTATTTTATTGTTTTGAATAGGCTGTTCTAACAAACATTGCCTCGCCCCGTAAACATTCATAAAATCAATAATTTATACAGTCTTTATTTCTATAAATTAGCTCACACATCAGGTCGAATTTATTGATTCATCAATCAATAAAACGCTAACTAACAAGCCCTTGTAAATGAGAGTTATGAAGTGAACAAAATATGTTCAACCCATGTAGCTCACCAAGTAAGCGCTTAGTTAATTCTGTGTGATTATTAGCAGTTTTCTGTGCTCTACCTCATTTACCGTGACTTCAAGATTCATCTTAAGTTTAGATGCGTATATACTTTATAGGTATCTCACCAAATAATATCTATAAAATACTAATAGAGCTGATCAGATATAACAGCCTTTGAGACTAAGAGAGGAAACACGTGAAGAAAATGGAAGCTCCGCACGATATGAACATTGGAGCTAAATTCAAAACAAATAGACACGGTTATGTGACAGTAGTTGAATATTATAATACTCATACTGTTATCGTTGCGTTTGAAAACACCGGAAATATTCGAGCTATCAGTGCGGCTAAATTACGTACAGGTCAACTAACTGATCGTTCGGTTGCTCCTGATTCAATTATGATTGGCGAACAGGTTGAATCGGTTAAACACGGAATATTAACCATTACTCAAGTTGAGTCTGAAAATATTGTTGTGTTAAAAAATGCTGACAATGAAGAAATTAGAATGCTATTGCCAGCAGTACAAAAAATGAAAGACAAAGTTGAAGATATTGATGAAGATAAACTTGAAGCATCAAAACCAACTTCTCTAAGCCAGTTAACTAAAAGAAGTAAAAAGACTAAAGACGTTAATAGCATGCTTAAGAAAATGCTTACTGATTACGGCAGATACGATTAATTCAATATTTGATCTTTGCTAAACCTTTCAAGATTCATATTCTAATATCCAAATAAAGATCCTCCTCCCTCTCTAAATAAAAGACGTTGCATATTCAAGTGAGAACTTAATTTGATCAAGATCCCACTCTGAATTTCTCGCGCAATTTAATGAGATCTGCGTCACAATCTCATTTTGACTTTGTGACGCAAGTATTACTGAAATCTCGGTATTTCCATTAATATGCTCCCACACAATAAGAGAACGAAGTTTCTCAAACCTTAAAATCCAATCGAGACAAATATTATGAAAAAGATTCTTGTAGTTTGCGGTAACGGCCTTGGTACTTCTCTAATGATGGAAATGGCAGTGAAAGATGTGGCTAAGAAAATTGGTTTTGAAGCTGAAGTTGATCACGAAGATCTATCTTCTGCAGCATCAAGCACTGCGGATATCTGGGTTGCTGCAACTGACGTTGCGAATCAACTAAAAGAAGCTGGTAAAGAAAACATCATCAGTCTACAAAATATTTTTGACAAAGCATCAATCGAAGAACAACTAAAAACTTTCATGTAAGGTCAAAATTATGCAAAACTTTTTCGAGTTTATGCTTGGCTTATTAAAAGAGCCAGCAATCATGGTGGGTTTAATTGCTTTCATTGGCTTGGTTGCACAGAAAGCAGATATTTCTACCATTCTTAAAGGCACAATTAAAACCGTAATGGGTTTCCTAATTTTAGGCTTTGGTGCTGGTGCCTTAGTTGGTGCTCTAAATAACTTCTCAGTAGTATTTACTGAAGCATTCGGCGTAAGTGGTGTTATTCCAAATAACGAAGCAATTGTGGCGTTAGCACAAGAAGCATTCGGTTATGAAATGGCTCTAATTATGTTCTTCGCATTCGTTGTGAATATTTTATTGGCTCGTTTAACACCTCTAAAATATATTTTCTTAACGGGTCACCACACAATGTTCATGTCTATGCTGGTTGCAGTTATCCTGTCTACAGCGAACATTCAGGGCACGGCTTTAGTCGCAATTGGTTCGATCATTGTGGGTTCACTGATGGTCATCATGCCTGCACTTGCTCAGAAATACACAGAGAAAGTAATGGGTACCGATCAACTAGCGATGGGTCACTTCTCAACATTCTCATACCTGGTATCTGGTTTCATTGGTAGCAAGTTTGGTGACACGTCGAAAACAACTGAAGACATCAATGTGCCTAAGAGCCTAATGTTCCTACGTGACACGCCTGTCGCAGTAGCAACAACCATGGCAATCTTCTTCATGTTTGCTTCGATTGTCGCTGGCGGTGAGTTCGTAGAAACCGTTTCAAATGGTCAAAACTGGGTTGTGTTCACATTCATGCAGTCTCTTGTGTTTGCCGGCGGTGTTTACATCGTACTGCAAGGTGTGAAGATGTTGATTGCTGAAATCGTTCCTGCATTTAAAGGTATCTCAGACAAGCTAGTACCGGGTGCAAAACCGGCTCTAGACTGCCCTATGGTATTCCCTGTAGCACCAAACGCGGTACTTATTGGCTTCCTTTGTTCTTTCGCTGCTGGCCTACTAGCAATGGCAGTACAAGGCGCACTTGGCTGGACAATTATTGTAGCGGGCGTTGTTCCTCACTTCTTCGTAGGTGGTGCAGCGGGCGTTTACGGTAACGCAACTGGCGGTCTACGTGGTGCGATTCTAGGTTCATTCACTCAAGGCCTATGTATCTCTTTCTTGCCTATGCTACTGCTTCCTGTTCTTGGCGGACTTGGCCTAGAAGCAACAACATTTGCTGACTTCGACTTCGGTGTGGTTGGTCTGATTCTAGGGTGGATTGTTTCATGAGTTTATTCGATTTAGTCGGTAACCAAGGCGTTATCATCAACTCTGAAGAAAACCTAACGGTTGATGCTGCGATTGATGTGACATGTTCAACACTGCTAGCGAGCAACAAGATTGAAGCAAGCTACGTTGAAGCCATCAAACAAAAGCACAAGGACATTGGCGCGTACTATGTTCTAGCTCCAAAGATTGCAATGCCTCATGCTCGCCCTGAAGACGGCGTAAACGAAGCATCACTACAGGTGACAATATTCAAAAAAGGTGTTGATTTAGAGTCGGAAGATAACGGTGACGTTTACCTTTCCATCACTCTGGCGGCAATGGATTCAGATAGCCATATCCATACCATCATGGCGCTATCTGAGCTGTTCCAAAATGATGATGACATTGATGCCATTATCGCTGCAGAAACAGAGCAAGAGATCATCGAGATCTTAAAGCGATACTAACCTCGCTACATTGCTCCTGAGCGAATAAGCCCCCAAATAAAAAGGTTCATCGCGGATTAGCGGGAACTAAAAACAAAAACGGTAGTAAGTGATATGGT
>NZ_JAEFCE010000139.1:0-1391 GCF_016406055.1 Vibrio sp. IB15 | reverse complement strand
CGAATATCTATCGTTCTTTTTGTTGAAACGGGGGAGTCCATATAAGAGACTATGGCGTCAATAGTTAATTTTTGACGCTATCTTTATCCCACATTGCGCCGTCTCTTAGCATTGAATTGAGTGTCACAACCATCTTTCTCATGCAGGCAACTATCGCTACTTTTTTAGGTTTTCCTGCCGCAAGTAATCGTTCATAAGTAGCCTTAAATACAGGGTTGCATTGGATAGCCGACATCATTGCCATGTACATGACTGTTCTAACTTGAGGCCGACCTCCTTTTATCATCCGTTTGCCTTTGAAGCGTCCGCTCTCTCTTGTTATAGGTGCGACGCCAATGAGAGAAGAGGCTTGCTTGTTAGTGATAAAACCGAGTTCGGGTACATTGCTAATTAGGGAGGCGGCTAGGATCTTTCCTACGCCAGGCATGCTTTGAAGGATGGTGTTCTTAGCTTGATATTCAGGGCAGCTCTCAATCAGCTTTTCTATCTTTGCCTCTACTTTTTCAAGCTGATTTTTTAGAGCGGTTAGAATCGGAGTAATAGTCGATGAGATGTTCTTGGGTAATATTTGTAGTCGGTTTCTTTCCATGGTTTGTATGGTGAGTAGTTGGTTCCGCCTCGTGACTAAGTCACTCATAAGGCGTATGTTTTCGCTTTTTAGCTTGGTAAGTTCGGGCTGAACTCGTTCGGCATAATGTGCGATGAGTTCGGCATCTAAACGGTCGTTCTTAGCTCGTTGACCAATGGCTTCAGCAAATCTTTTAATACGTAGTGGATTGGCAACGACATAAGGCAATTTGGCTTTATCACAGGCGAGTATGAAGGGCATTTCTAATCGACCTGTAGCCTCGATGACGACGCGTTGAGGTTTGTGTTTCTTAATTGCTTTGATGGCATCGCTGATGCCTTTATCGGTGTTTGGTACGGTGAAGTAAATGTCGAGTGGACGGATATAGATATCTAATTGTGACTTACCAGTATCAACGCCAACATTAATGTTTTGAAGTGTGTTTGTATTCATAATAAGCTAACTCTTGCTTGCAAATGCGGGCTCGAGACCCAGAAGACTATTCGAGTGTGGTGCTTGGAGTTCTATCTGACGTTAGTACTTGTTATCGGTCTCTCAATCGAGGAGCCACTGTTCAATCGAACTACCAGATAGAAGAACTTTAGTTGCAGCTAAAGTCTGGGTCTCACCTTACCCGATTGGAGTGCTTATTATCCATACAAACTGTTCAAGAGGGATTCGCAACGCGTGGCATTTTCATTATGCGTTGGTTTAAGTGATTGGATGGTGTGCGGTAACTTTTGTATTGCGTTGCTCACCCCTTAACAGGGCTACATGGATTCCCCCGGTTGTCAAACATCCGCTAAACTTATGTTGATGGGTT
>NZ_JAEFCE010000138.1:0-1431 GCF_016406055.1 Vibrio sp. IB15 | reverse complement strand
GCAATGTAGATCAGATAAGGATCGGTTGACCGATCCTTCTTCTGAGAGATAATCGGAAGCCTGTTTCTAGGCTTCCGATTTTTTATGTCTATCCAAAACTATTTTGTCGATTTCCTCGAAGAAAATCCTGTTGATGTAGCTCAACTCACCACTTTCTCTGAACATATCCCAGATGAATGGGTTGTTAAGGCAGCTAGTCTTTCTGATAAAGCGACTATTCGCCGACGTCGACTACCAAGTGACATGGTCTTGTGGTTAATTGTCGGCATGGCCTTCTTCCGTAATGAACCAATTGCCGAAGTCGCACGAAGAATGAATGTCTGTGCGGATGGCTTGGCTGATGAAGAGTTATTAGCAAAAAGTGCTTTAACCCAGGCAAGACAACGTTTAGGCAGTGCTGCACCAGAGTGGTTGTTTAAACAATGTGGGCGAACGTGGGGTCTTGAACGATACCGTGATGATACGTGGCAAGGATTACAAGTTTTTGCTGTAGACGGTGCTCTTTTTCGCACCGCGGATACGCCCGAACTTAGAGAGCACTTTGGCTCGGGTAATACCTCGAGTAGCAGGCAGACACCACATCCAATGCTAAGAGTTGTGACTATGATGAATGTCCGTTCTCATGTCATCGTTGACGCTGCCATAAGCCCTTATCGGCGTGGTGAAATCCCACTTGCTATGCCCTTCATCGACTCTTTACCAGATAACTCTGTGACGTTACTAGATAAAGGTTTTTACGGTGCAGACTTACTTCTCTCTCTTCAAAATAGCGGTATTAATAGACATTGGTTGATACCAGCAAGGAAAGGGTTGAAATACACACTTTTAGATGAAGAAGAAAGCAATGATATGCTCATCGAAATGAACGTCTCACCGCAAGCTCTCAAAAAGAACCCTAGTTTACCTGAAAAATGGCAAGTCAGAGCGGTGACCTATGAAGTACAAGGTAAGCAGAAAACTGTTTTTACATCCCTTCCAAGAGCAGACTACGACGCGAAAGCGGTAGCCGAACTTTATCATGAACGTTGGGAAATCGAATTAGGTTATCGTGATATCAAAAGCTCAATGCAACACAATGCCTTAGTATTACGCAGTAAAACAGTAAACCTTGTTTATCAAGAACTCTGGGGGCTGTTGCTTGGTTATAATTTGGTAAGACGTGAAGCAAGTCAGGCAGCAGTTGAACATGGAAGAATGCCGAATGAAATTAGCTTTAAATACGCTTGTCAGTTTATAGCGAGCCAACTGAAGGTGATGAGTAAAGCGATATCGCCAGGCAATACACCTAAGCGTTTAAAGAGTCTAAGGGGAGACTTATCAGTCCTCTTTATAGACAAACGCCCTAAGCCTAATCGGCCTAGGGCGGTAAAAATATCAAAGACTCGCTACCCAATTAATCGCAAAGCAGCTCCGCTTAAGTGAACTACATTG
>NZ_JAEFCE010000137.1:0-1484 GCF_016406055.1 Vibrio sp. IB15 | reverse complement strand
CTTCCTATTAAAAGATAGGCGGATTGGGGATGGGGAGTCCAATCATCTTGTTATAGCGCTTTGCCGTTTACAAGTGACCAATGATGAGGCATTAATTCTCGTATAGTTTTGAAAACCAATGCATTCTCTGGAGTTGTTATAGCTGCTTTGACATCCCCACCCCAGTGGACAAGACGCTCTTGGCAAACTCCGCATGGTGACAAGATTAGAAATTCATCGTTCTCGTTCTCACGACACAGACATAATGAGTGAGTCACTCGCTCATTGAGTTTGTGAGCCTCTAAATAAGCACCCACTTCCATGCATAGTGAAAGAGCATCGTTTTTAATATCAGGAGCAATACTTGTTAATATTTTTCCTGACTCTGTTCTAACAGCCGCAGCACCACCCCAACCAGAAGGATATCGCATATTTACTAGTTCTATTGCTGCTTGATACAGCTCTTTTTCGATATTTTCCATGACCATCCATATTCAATTTTATCGAGCGCTATAGACATAATGACCCCCACGAGGTGCTAGCCTCCAATTTCGTGGGTTAGCGTAAAGCCAGAGCCATAATTAGTGTGTTCAAACAACTAAATTTGGAGGCTAGCATGAATAACGATAGCATAATTTTCATTGGCTTAGATACGCATAAGTCATTTATCCAAGTCGCCGTCCTGCAAGAGCAACGCGGGGCTACACCTGAACATTTGGGGCGAATAAAGTCTAACAAGTCCGCCCTCATTAAACTCACACAACAACTGCAATCTAAATATCCCAAAGCCACCCTCCATTTTGTCTATGAGGCTGGACCATGTGGATACTGGACTCACCGCCTGCTCACAAGCCTTGGGCACTGCTGCTATGTCGTTGCTCCTTCACTTATCCCTAAAAAGCCTGGTGACCGTGTGAAGACCGATAAACGAGATGCCGCTAAGCTTGCCAAACTCTTCAAGGCTGAAGAGCTCACCCCTATCTATGTTCCAGAAGCCGAAGATGAAGCCATACGAGATCTCTCAAGAGCCCGAGAAACTGCTATGAAAGATCTCAAGGACGCTAAGTTCCAACTCAAAGGCTTTCTACTTCGCAATAATGTTCAAGCAACAGTGAATGACAACTGGTCTAAAAAGCATCTACGGTGGCTGACAGACCTCATTCTCCCTCACTATAGCCAACAGATCGTTCTGCAAGAGATGATCATGACTATCAGCGAGCGGATGCAAAGACTTCAGCGCCTCGATAATGAACTGCTCCATCAGGTAAAAAATTGGCGATACTATCCTGTCGTCAAAGCCATTCAAGCGATGCGCGGCGTCCGATTATTGGTCGCTCTTGGCACCATCGCCGAACTCGGTGATTTACGGCGGTTCGATCATCCTAGAAAACTAATGGCTTATCTGGGCCTCGTTCCAACCGAAAGCTCAAGTGGCGGTAAAACTCGACGCGGCAGCTTAACAAAGTGTGGCAACAGTCGAGCCAGACGGTTACTCGTTGAAGGCG
>NZ_JAEFCE010000136.1:0-1533 GCF_016406055.1 Vibrio sp. IB15 | reverse complement strand
GACTCGCTACCCAATTAATCGCAAAGCAGCTCCGCTTAAGTGAACTACATTGCACCAGTGTGGGCTTTTTGCTTATTTGACTTGTCTAAGCTCGAATGATCATTTGGTCGCGTTCTGGACCAACCGATACCATTACAATTGGTACGCCCATCAGTTCTTCAATGCGAGTAACATAATCCTGTGCAGCTTGAGGAAGGCTTTCAAAAGTGCGACAACCTGTGATGTCTTCGTCCCAACCCGCCATGTCTTCATAAACTGGCTTTAGCTCAGCCGTTTGTGGCCAAATTGGGTTTTCGCTGTGCTCACCTGCGTATGCAGTACAGATCTTTAACTCAGCCAAACCAGACAGGCAATCAATCTTAGTGAGAGCGATTTCTGTCGCTGCTTGCAGTTCAACACCGTTGCGCGTTGCTACAGCATCGAAGTAACCCATATCACGTGGGCGACCTGTAGTAGCACCGTATTCATTAGAGCTTTCGCGGAAGCTATCTTGTTCTTCCATTGCAGTAACGAGGGTACCTGTACCCACAGAAGAGCTGAATGCCTTAGCCACTGCAATAACGCGCTCAGGTCGAAGGGCAGGTAAGCCACTACCAATACCCGCGTAAGCTGCCGTTACATTTGATGATGTTGTCCAAGGGTATTCACCGTAAACCAAGTCACGACCTGCACCGAGTTGAGCTTCAAACAGTAGGTTCGCGTCTTGTGCTTGAAGTGCCTTAAGAGGCTCAGTCACGTTGCAAATGAACGGACGCCAAGCTTTCGTCACTTCAAGTAGCCATTCAGTCATTTCTGAAGCGGTCTGAGTGAAGTCACATTTAGGGTAAAGGGCCTTTAATTGAGGCATCTTCCAATCCAGCATGAATTGAATGCGCTGCTCTAGAACCTCTGGTTGATTTAACCAACCCACAAGGATGCCTTTCTTCATCACGCGATCGCCGTATGCTGGCGCAATGCCTTGACGAGTCGAACCGTAAGCAGCATCACCTAAGCGTTCTTCTTCAAGCGTATCTTCGAGTGCGTGCAGTGGTAGGCACAGTGTAGCTCGATCAGAAATAGCAAGTTTCACGTCAACATTTGCTGCTTGAACTTCTGCGATCTCTTCGCTTAATGCAGCAGGGCTAATCACCATGCCAGGGCCAAGTACAGCCGTACAGTCAGGGTTAAAAATACCACTAGGAAGCTGGTGCAGTTTGAATGTACCGAAGTCGTTAACTACGGTATGGCCTGCATTGTTTCCGCCTTGGAAACGGATGCTCGCAGATGCTTCAGCTGCTAAAAAATCGACGATGCGGCCTTTGCCTTCGTCACCCCAGTTTGCACCCACAACAACGATAGATGGCATAAGTTTATCTCCTGACTGATTGAGAAATCATGTTAGTGCTGCGTTGTGGATAAGAGAAATTAATTATCTTTATTATCTTGATAAGGATTCCATATAACTCTAAAGTCTTAATCACAAGCGAGAATCCCTATCACGTTCAATGGTATGGACTCCCCACCTCAACTGACAGCGTCAGCTAAAGTTACAGG
>NZ_JAEFCE010000135.1:0-1663 GCF_016406055.1 Vibrio sp. IB15 | reverse complement strand
GAAGTACATCGAGCGTTTTAGTCAATCAAGTGTCAACCCATATCAGGACGGGTCAGTCTCCAGAAGCAAATAGGCATATTGCATTTCGAGACTACTTGATTCAATTTCCAGAAATAGCGTCGCATTATGGTAATTTGAAGCGAGAAGGTGCTTCAATTTGTGATAACGATATTGGTGTATATTGCAATCATAAAGACAGTTTTATAAAGGAGCATGAAGCAAACGCACTACGCTGGAAATTTACCTAACAATAAATTTAAGAGTGATTCACAACGCTCGGCGCTTTCACTTCAAGTAAGTTTAGTGTTTATGACACAATGCTTTAGGTTGGGTGGTTAGCGTTGTTCACATATATGGTCTCCCCCAGTTTGATCCGCACCATCAGTTTTGGACACTGCGTTAAGTGAGTACAATCACTAACGAGGTGGACAATGACAACCAAGAAAACACGCATCAAACATGCTCCTGAGTTTAAAGCCGAAGCACTTAAGTTGGCTGAGAAAGTCGGTGTCGCTGCTGCTGCACGACAGCTATCGTTATATGAATCTCAAATCTATGGGTGGCGTAAAGCCGTTAAAAAAGACGCGAAGATCAGCGACAGAGAAAGAGAGCTCGCCACTGAAAATGCCAAACTCAAACGATTACTGGCTGAGCAAGCTGAAGAGCTAGATATCGTAAAAAAGGCCGCCACCTACTTCGCGAAAAATCTAAAGTAGATTGTTATGAGTTTATGCTCGAACACCTGATGCGGTATAGGATTGTCCGTATGGCTAAGGTGTTTGGGGTTTCTCGAAGTGGGTTTTATTACTGGATTAATCATCGCCACAAAGTTACTCAACGCAATGAGCACCGCAAACAGCTTGATAGCAAGGTTCGAGAAGTTTTTGCAAATAATAAGGAACGCGATGGTGCACGGCGTATTCAAAAAGAGCTTGAAGAGAATGGGAATAAGCACGATGTAAAAACCATTGCTGCGAGTATGAAGCGCCAGAGCTTAGTCGCGAAAGCCGCCCGTAAGTTTAAATGTACGACAGACAGTAAGCATAAGCTTCCTGTCGCACCGAACTTACTTGAGCAAGACTTTAATGCGACAGCGCCGAATCAAAAATGGGCTCGCGATATTACCTATCTAGCGACAAGCGAAGGTTGGATGTATTTAGCTGTTGTCATCGATTTATACTCACGGCAAGTCGTTGGTTGGTCAATGAACACTAGAATGACGGCGACTCTGGTCTGTGATGCGCTATCAATGGCATTATTCCGCAGAGGTATGCCAGAAGGGGTGATTATCCATAGTGATAGAGGTAGTCAGTATTGTTCAAAAGACTACCGAGACTTAATTGCAGCCCATAATCTAAAACAAAGTATGAGCAGGAAAGGAAATTGTTGGGATAACGCTTGTGTTGAAAGCTTTTTCCACTCAATGAAAGTAGAAGCCGTCCAATACGAGCCGATAATGACGCGAGAAGAGATGCGCCAAGCACTTTTTGAGTATATCGAAGTTGATTATAATCGAACAAGAAGGCACAGTGCCCTTGGGTATCTAAGCCCAGTTAACTTTGAAAAACAATATGTCGCTTAATGCGCTGTCCAGTCTGGCTGGAGCAGATCATCTTTTGCCAAGGGCTATTTAGAACAACTTCGATTAAAGAATTATGAGTAC
>NZ_JAEFCE010000134.1:0-1684 GCF_016406055.1 Vibrio sp. IB15 | reverse complement strand
ATATTCATCAACGAGTGCCCACACAGATTGATAGGTTTAAATTGTTAAAGAGCTTCTCTTCATTGTGACTTGCGTCACTTCGTAAGAGGCGGCCATTCTAGCGACTTAATTCTCAGTGTCAAACACTTATTTGGAATTAATTTCTACTTTCTAAAAGTAGGAGTGAATTATCACTCAAAGCTAGTTGCCTTTACTAACATTCTTCGCTGAAGCCTTGTGGCGTCTGCCGTGTCAGTGAGGCGGAATTATAGAGACGCCGCTCATATTGGCAAGCATTAAATGCATTTTTTATTGAAAAAAGAGGTTAAACGAAGACATTTCAACCAAGGGCTTATTTGTACCACTTTAAGCCCAACTTTCGAACAAATTACTCACAGCACCCTGTGGATAACTACTCACCACTATCAAAGAAGTAAGACAATCGGGACCTAGGGTTTAGGTACTCTCTTACTTGTTCAGGTAGCTTGTTGGGATTAACCGCATTAACGATTTTTATATCTTTAGCAAGCAGGTCGATTACCGGAGCTTGTGTTCTGGGCACGCTAGGGTCATACGTCAGCACATTGGGATAAAGCATATGCTTGGCATTTACCGAAATAACAATACCAATTGAATCATTGGAGAGCTGAACCACGGTTCCTGGCGGGTACACTCCCATGAACTTAACCAATAGACTTAAGTTGTCTTGGCTATATAGGTGTTTGCAGTTCTTATATAAGTGAGAAAGCGATAAATAAGGGATCATTGGCGGTGACTGTGTTTTACCATGGCACAAGTTATCGAATGCATTGGCAACTGCTACTATCTTGGCAAACTCATCAATCTCTTCTTCCTTTAAGCCTTCTGGGTAACCAGAGCCATCATTCATCTCATGATGCTGAGCAATTACCTTTTTAGCTGTTTCAGGAAAATCATCTATTGCAGAAACGATATCCGCACCATACTTAGTATGGAGCTTTAAGTAGTTCTCTTCTGGCACCGTCAATGCGCTCTGCTTTCTTAATATAGCGACAGGTATTTTGATTTTGCCCACGTCATGGAATAACGCAGCAAAAGAGAGGTCTTTCAGTTGTTGTGTGTTGTAGCCTTTAGCTTTGCCGATCATCATGGCAACAACAGCAACATTTAATGTGTGGAAGTAGATATCTTCAAAGTCAGCTTTACCATTCATTAGGTGGAGTGTGACGTTATCATCACATACTAATGTTTCGACAATATCATCAACGAGAGATTTCACCTCTCCTACCGCATCCAAAGGACGATTGCGAATTTTGGTCATGACTGAGCGCATTCGAGCAAGTGAACGCTCAAACTCTTTCTCACAGTTACTCACTCTGCGTCGGTAAGAACTTAAAGTTTCAATGCGATCATGCTTTTCTTGCCACATTTTTTCAGCTTCAAGACTAACCTGTAAGTCATCACCTGATTCCAACTCAACCATATGGTTAACCGGCAAAGGTGAAGTATCACTTTGATTAAGGTTTATATAGACGTGTTTGATGCCAAGGTGTCGAATGATCTTAACCTGAGCATCGTCTTTTATTTTAAAGCTATTGAATAGAAACGGGGGTTCATTCCACTTGACGGGAAGTCGTATATGTAGACCGGGCTGAATGCGATCTACGGTAATTTTTAGGTTCATCGCGGCTTTCCGGGGAAAGCCGCTTTTATCTTCAAGAAGAAG
>NZ_JAEFCE010000133.1:0-1823 GCF_016406055.1 Vibrio sp. IB15 | reverse complement strand
ACTCAGGCCTTGAAAGCCGCTTAACAGAAATGTCCAACTTTACGGGGTCACTTCAATAGCCGGGCTTTGTTCACAGTGATTGTGTATTTCGTCTTAAAAACCGCGAATATCTAGCTCATTGTTGATCAACACCACACACTGAGAAGCGAACAACATGTTTGGACCTAAGCTGATTTTCTCTGTTCCCAGACGCTTTAAGCTGTTGTAGCTTTTCTTCGGCATAGGGATGTGGTCAGTGAGAAGGAAACATGGGTTTTCAGCAATCTCTGCATCACGGATAAAGTCACCTTTCTTATCCATCATGTACAGCTGATGGTCTTCAGCTAGCTCTTTAACCAGCTTTTCAAAACTCATAGTACGAACAGTGATGCCCGGTTCAACCTGACGCGTCTGTTCTTTAGTCATACCTTGGGAAGCGTCAACCGCTCTTACTACCGCCGACAACAAAGCCGACTCATGGAAACCACCAATATTAGTGATCTCATTAGAATCGAATGTAATTGTACGTGAAAAGTCTTTAGTACTTTCTAATACAAGGTGTACGGTGACATTCTCGCGGTGAGACTGGGCAACGAAGATCGTGTTCATCAAAGTATGAGCCAGAATCTCAGTATGAGCATCTTGTCCAACGCCTTCTAAGATAAGTTTACTCTCCGTAGGGGCTGCGCGAGCGCGTAATACAAATGAACGCATAGAATGTACCTTGTCAGTATGTGATAAAGCGAAACGAGCTTTAGCAACATGAATTGATGAATAACCAAAATTGTGGCGGTATGTAACTCTTTTCTATTAATGAAGTCAAATAGAGTTGCTTATAGCGCTAACTTCAAGAACTCAACGTATTAAATAGAGAATGACCACATTACAAGATGGTAAAGGTTGAAGCGACCGATTGTTTACATAGATAGTATGCGCAAATTATTAGGTGGCTTGCAGAAGGAAGTAGTCGATGAAGTTACAGAAAATAGATAAAGAAGAATATAGAAAGAAGATGAACCTGTTGTTGGTTGGTTTAGTTGGATCACTGGCAGTGTTTGCTATCGTATTCGGCACCATACTGATTGACTTATTTGGCACAACAAATTCGATTGCTGGTGAATCAACGGGCAATTTCCATTTAAACGTGCTTGGAGTGATCTTGTCTGTAGCGCTAAATGCTTTTATTGCGAGTCGTGTAAAAGGACATGAATACTTCAAGGAAGCGATGTACGTGTGGAACCTAAAACAAATCCACAATCAAATTTATCGAAAACTAAAACGAATTCAAGCGAAGGCTGAGCAAGGTGACCAAGATGCGTTGGTCATTCTGTACTTCTATTACACCACACAAAAACAAGTATACGACCTAGATAACAACACATTGACGATAACGACGGTGCAGAACTCTCTAGATAACATCGTAGAGTTGAGTAAAAAATGGGGTATAGAGTTAGATATAGAATCCTTTTCGAGAGATTTAATCACAAAGTTTTGAGGAATATGCCTGTTATTGTATGAGCTTTGAGCGACGAAAGAGCCTTTTGACGTAAAAGTAAACACTTAAACAGTTTTTTTGAATTTTTACCAAAAAAGGGGTTGCCATGTTTTCGATGATCTCTATAATTCCGCCTCACTGACACGGCAGACGCCACAAGGCTTCAGCAGTAATCAGTAAGACGGAAAGTTCGAAAGAAATTAATTTTAAAAAGTGTTTGACACTTAAGATTAAATCGCTAGAATTCACGTCCGCTTTCAAGGGTTTCTTTGTAAAAAGAAAGTTTCGATAAGCAAAGCTCTTTAACAATTTAAACCTATCAATCTGTGTGGGCACTCGTTGATGAATA
>NZ_JAEFCE010000132.1:0-2032 GCF_016406055.1 Vibrio sp. IB15 | reverse complement strand
TGAGGGAGCAGAAACTTCTACGTTTTTAATTGACAGTGGGGGTCATATCAACGCCTTGCTAAGGTGTGAGCAACGCAATACCTTAGCCTCCGCATAATACCTTAAATACATAAACCGACGCATAGTAAAAATGCCACGCGTTGCGAATCACTCTTAAGCAACTTGTTATGTGTATGCCCAAAACAATAAAGGTGATAACGCAAAAAATACGCACCCGAACAGAAAAAAGTAAAAGCACAGCAAAAAAATTATTTCTGAAATCGTTTTTCCAACTTTCGCGGCCGATTCTCCTGCATCTGATGAAGCTATTCTTACAGCGACAGGGCCGGTTAGGATGATTTTCTTTCTTGAAAAAAACTTAGCCGAAACGATTCCCAAAACAAATATCAAGTAGATACTAAATGCTGGAGCAACCAATAGTTCGTTTAAAGAAGCGATAGCAGATGCAATAAATGCAAATAAGATCATTGAAGCGAATGATATCGCCCAGATACCGAATATTGAGAATTTGCCAAAGTAAGCAAACTTCTCAGCCAACAACTTGGGAAGGTAGTACATAATAATCCTCTTTTACACATAACAGCTATATTAGACAGAATTATTCTGTCTAGCATCTTAACGATGTAAACGATATATCAGTTTTAGCTTAAATAACAATAGCTTAAGGTCTGCATTTCTATACCTGCATCACTAAATACAGATTTTTTCTGTATAGCATGAATTGAACGGCAAAATATGTTCCAGCCTGATGCACGAATAAGTGTTAGACAATTTGTGAACACTCTGTTGACTAAATAGTTCTCATGATAGCTTCATGCGCTCTAAACACACTTTGGGGCAGATCTGAGCTAGCTGGCACTTTTTGAGAAAAGTGCCACGAGTAAAACTTCACATACGGAGTAAGACCGAGGTTCGCCTATAGACAATTATCAAGGCCGCCACCCTTCTAGAGCAGATCGCACAATTTACTTATATAGAGGCTCGGGCTTGTTCAACACTTGGGATTTACGTTGGCTACGCAACGCTTAATCCTTATCTGTTATGTGCAATTTATTTTGATGAACTCTAATGTTTCATCTACTGACTTATGATGCAAACTTTGTATGCCTAACGCTTGTGCTGATTGTACATTTTTAACCGTATCATCAATAAATACGCATTCACTAGAATCACAACCTAGCAATTCCAGAGTTCTAGTAAAAAATTTAGAAGCGGGTTTAGCTACCAATACGTCAGAAGAGTTGATAACAAAATCAAAACTGCCACTTAAGCTTGAGTCACGTATATCTTGAGTTAGCTTATCGGTAGCATTAGTAACAAGCACAAGTTTTGAAAATGGAGAGATCAACCTTATGGTATTTAAAAATTTATAATCGATTGTAGCGGTTGTCTTCTCCCATGCTTCAACTAGTTCTTCTCCAATTGCTTCATCGAATTTATTTGAAAGTTGCTCGCGTACCTTTTTAACCCAATTAGCATGAGTTTGTTGGCCTGTGATTGTGGGTAATAAAAGTGACTCTGAAAACGCAACAGAAAACAGCGCACCAACAGGCAAACCTAAGCGTTTTTCTGTATTCTCGATAGTGCTGCCTTGCCAATGACGGATAACACCATCAAAATCGATGAGGATATATTTTTTCAACGAAACTCCCTTGCACATAACAGCTATATTAGACAAAATTATTCTGTCTAGTATCTTAATGACGTAAACGGTACATCTTTTTTACTATAACTAACAATGACTTATATTCGAAAGTTTCGTACATACATCACTAAATACAGATTTTTTCTTTATAACATGAATTGATCGGCAAAAAATGTTCCAGCCTGATGCACGAATAAGTGTTGGACAATTTGCGAACAAGCTGTTGCCACAATAGTTCTCATGATAGCTTCATGCGCTTTAAACATACTTGGGGCACTTTCGAGCTAGAAAGTGCCACGGGTAAAAATTCAACCTGAGAAATTTTTTACATGTCAGAGTTAGGGCTGGGCTCCAACTCATTCTATTCAGATAAGAAAAGTATCTGAA
>NZ_JAEFCE010000131.1:0-2066 GCF_016406055.1 Vibrio sp. IB15 | reverse complement strand
TGACACTCTCCAATTTCATGTTGGAAATGTGTCAACCATATTTAGGACGGTACAGACCCAACTAAAAAAGCATGTACTTGGTGACTTCTTTGTATGCCACCTTTTTGAAAATAACGCCTACCTGCTATACCAAATTCACCTTTAACTTCATACCCAAGCGACTCCATCAGATTATTGTTCTTATCCAACTCTTCTAGTGATTTCACTTCTAAAAGAATATCGATGATTGGTTTCGCACAAAGACCTTTAACTGAAGTACTACCAATGTGATGAATTGCCACTACATTAACTGAATTCAAGACCGACTCTAGCAACACCTTTTCGTCGCTAAAATCATCGGCCCATGAAGGTCGATAGTCTACAACTTCAATTACCCTCGAACTCATTGTTCCTCCATTTACCTAACGCCTCAATCAGAGGCAAAAAATCAGTTGGTTAAAATTAGCGACGCAGGAGCAAAACCAACTGTTTTTCGTCCTGCTGAATTGACTTGTTAGATTTCGTTTTAACCTATATGTAAATCTTATCGCAATATAGGCAATACTCATATTCCGTGAAGTTAAACTCGAAGTCATTTTTAAACATTGCATAATTTTGAGGAGTTATATCAAAACTATGATTTCCTGTATGTTCATCAGAAAGATCTAAACCTTTCTTTATTTTTTCCCGAGTCATAGTTTTAAGGAGTGTTTCTTCTTCAACTAAGATATGTCCATCTTCGTCAGCACGACAAGTTTGGATATAAAAATCGCAACGTTTCATATCATAAAGTGGCTCAAGTAGCTCAACAAACAATCCCGTTTCACTAATTTTTTTAATCGTTCTCTCATTTAAATCAAAACAACAGATATACATGTAGTAGTCCCAACCAAACCTAAGACTAAATAGTTCATTAATCTCCAATCTGCACCACAGAAAACCTCGTAAAATCATTTTGATTAAAATTTTAAGATCATCTATTTCGAGTTTCTTGTCTTCAAAGAGTTTAATATTCTTAAACTCCTCGCTAACTAACCACTGGTTGTCCTTATCCGAAAGGTTACCTTCTAGAAACTTAGACTCAAGGTCTACTACTCGAAGGTGCTTAATGTGTTTGGACTGGAGGCACTCTATCACAGCATTTATATACTTTTCTTCAATTTTAAAATATTCCGATGCTTTAAACTCAATTCCATTAAACGTTTTCCCGACTTCTGACGGACACGTCCATTCATCAACTTTGTAATGACCATCCGAATTTCTATTTTTAGGATCGTATTTTGTAATTCTGAAATTCAACATTGCAAATTTTACCGATGGTGGATTTGATGAAAGAAATCTAACGCCCGCTTAAGTTGTGAGTGTCGCTCCACTGAACTTTGATTGAACACCGTAATCACATAAGCCCAAATTGACGCCAAAAGTGCCGAGTGTTAAGAATCGACTTGAAGCGTTTGTTAGCCCAATTTATCCACCGTTATCAAACGATAGCTGCCACAGCCAATGCCACTATCCTGATAACCAACTAAACTTTCAAAAACATTAAAATGAGATACGACTACGATTTTAGAGTAATGCTTGTATCGCGATAACACTGTTTTTGCGCGATTTCTAAGTGCAATCCAAGATTCGTAAGGAACGTTATTAGGCTCCGCATTAATTTTCAGTGAAGCGCGATACTCATGCCAGCGACGATCTCTTTCTTGAAGGTCTAAGTAACCTCCTTCAAGGTCAGCTCGCCACTCACGTAAATCATGTTCAACGAAGAGTTCTAAACCAAGTTGACGATTTATAATTTCTGCCGTTTGAAGTGCTCTTGTATAGGGGGAGGATATGATAACTTCCGCTTTCTCTAGTTGAATTTCTTCAGCAACAGCGTGTAATTCATGTATTTGGTCTCGATGTAAAGGAGCATAATCCTTCTCAAGTTGGCTCATTTTTCGCGCGTCAGATAATGAGTAGTCTGGAACGCCATGCCTTACAAATACAACTTCCATTTTTTCTAAGTCTCCATTTTCACCGAATTGGGCTAATGCCGCCAGCAGAGGCGCAGCTATGCTGCTGACTGGCCTTGTTAGCAATTGTTT
>NZ_JAEFCE010000130.1:0-2099 GCF_016406055.1 Vibrio sp. IB15 | reverse complement strand
TTCGGGTTGTATGGTTAAGTGACTAAGCGTACACGGTGGATGCCTTGGCAGTCAGAGGCGATGAAGGACGTATTAACTTGCGATAAGCCCAGATTAGACAGTAAAAGTCATTTGAGTCTGGGATTTCCGAATGGGGAAACCCACTTACATAAGTAAGTATCTTGTTGTGAATACATAGCAGCAAGAGGCAAACCGGGGGAACTGAAACATCTAAGTACCCCGAGGAAGAGAAATCAACCGAGATTCCGAAAGTAGCGGCGAGCGAAATTGGATTAGCCCTTAAGCTTTTAATGAGACAGACGAAGGCTCTGGAAAGTGCCGCAATAAAGGGTGATAGCCCCGTAGTCGACATCTCATCATCAGTGAAAACGAGTAGGGCGGGACACGTGATATCCTGTCTGAATATGGGGGGACCATCCTCCAAGGCTAAATACTACTGACTGACCGATAGTGAACCAGTACCGTGAGGGAAAGGCGAAAAGAACCCCTGTGAGGGGAGTGAAATAGAACCTGAAACCGTGTACGTACAAGCAGTAGGAGCACCTTCGTGGTGTGACTGCGTACCTTTTGTATAATGGGTCAGCGACTTAATTTTAGTAGCAAGGTTAACCGTTTAGGGGAGCCGTAGGGAAACCGAGTCTTAACTGGGCGTACAGTTGCTAGGATTAGACCCGAAACCAGGTGATCTAGCCATGGGCAGGTTGAAGGTTGAGTAACATCAACTGGAGGACCGAACCGACTAATGTTGAAAAATTAGCGGATGACTTGTGGCTAGGGGTGAAAGGCCAATCAAACCTGGAGATAGCTGGTTCTCCCCGAAAGCTATTTAGGTAGCGCCTCGGACGAATACTACTGGGGGTAGAGCACTGTTAAGGCTAGGGGGTCATCCCGACTTACCAACCCTTTGCAAACTCCGAATACCAGTAAGTACTATCCGGGAGACACACGGCGGGTGCTAACGTCCGTCGTGGAGAGGGAAACAACCCAGACCGCCAGCTAAGGTCCCAAAGTATAGCTAAGTGGGAAACGATGTGGGAAGGCTCAGACAGCCAGGATGTTGGCTTAGAAGCAGCCATCATTTAAAGAAAGCGTAATAGCTCACTGGTCGAGTCGGCCTGCGCGGAAGATGTAACGGGGCTAAGCTATACACCGAAGCTGCGGCTACGCACTTATGTGCGTGGGGTAGGGGAGCGTTCTGTAAGCCGTTGAAGGTGGTCTGTAAGGGCTGCTGGAGGTATCAGAAGTGCGAATGCTGACATGAGTAACGATAAAGGGAGTGAAAAACTCCCTCGCCGGAAGACCAAGGGTTCCTGTCCAACGTTAATCGGGGCAGGGTAAGTCGACCCCTAAGGCGAGGCCGAAAGGCGTAGTCGATGGGAAACGGGTTAATATTCCCGTACTTCTTACAATTGCGATGGGGGGACGGAGAAGGCTAGGTGGGCCTGGCGACGGTTGTCCAGGTTCAAGTACGTAGGCGGAAGAGTTAGGTAAATCCGGTTCTTCATAACGCTGAGATACGATGTCGAGCTACTACGGTAGTGAAGTCATTGATGCCATGCTTCCAGGAAAAGCCTCTAAGCTTCAGATTGTAAGGAATCGTACCCCAAACCGACACAGGTGGTCGGGTAGAGAATACCAAGGCGCTTGAGAGAACTCGGGTGAAGGAACTAGGCAAAATGGTACCGTAACTTCGGGAGAAGGTACGCTCTTATCAGTGAAGTCCCTTGCGGATGGAGCAGACGAGAGTCGCAGATACCAGGTGGCTGCAACTGTTTATTAAAAACACAGCACTGTGCAAAATCGTAAGATGACGTATACGGTGTGACGCCTGCCCGGTGCCGGAAGGTTAATTGATGGGGTTAGACTTCGGTCGAAGCTCTTGATCGAAGCCCCGGTAAACGGCGGCCGTAACTATAACGGTCCTAAGGTAGCGAAATTCCTTGTCGGGTAAGTTCCGACCTGCACGAATGGCGTAATGATGGCCACGCTGTCTCCACCCGAGACTCAGTGAAATTGAAATCGCTGTGAAGATGCAGTGTACCCGCGGCTAGACGGAAAGACCCCGTGAACCTTTACTACAGCTTGGCACTGAACATTGA